>DYDX01000045.1 GCA_020404425.1 Rickettsia endosymbiont of Pyrocoelia pectoralis | reverse complement strand
GATATAAAAAAATCTATTCTTGCTATTTTCTTTCTTTTCTGGTTATATAACGACCAGTTGCGTTGTTTCCGATATTTTGTCATATCTTCTTAATAACGCAACTACCTATCCTTTTCAAACACTTTTTTTTTCTTTCTTTCTTTCCTTCCTTACAATAACTCTTTTTTTACTCTCTTCTAACTCTTCTAATTCTTCCGAGCCATGCAACAACGCCGGAGCGAAGCGATGTGGCAATCCAGAAAATAGCATTTTTTAACTGGATTGCTTCGTCAATTACTTTGTAATTTCCTCGCAATGACGCTACTTTAATGAGACGCCCACTTAATTTTCTTAAGGTCAATCCCCTCTTGCATCATTTCCCAAAGTGGGCTTAAGTCTCTTAACTTATTGATTTTCGAGCATATTAACCCTACTGCGTAATCGACTTCCTGCTCGGTAGTAAATCTGCCTATACCGAACCTAATTGAAGTATGGGCAAGCTCTTCACCGATCCCCATAGCACGCAGTACATAAGAAGGCTCTAGCGAAGCTGAAGTACAGGCCGAACCGGAAGAAACCGCTAAATCTTTAATAGCAAGTATGATTGACTCACCCTCTACCCCTGCAAAACTTAAATTTAAGTTTCCTTTATGTCTTTGATTTTCATCACCGTTTAAATAAACTTCAGAAATACGGCTTTTTATACCGCTTAAAAATCTATCAAATAAGTAATTTACATGCTTTGCATCTTTTTCCATCTCATTATACGCTATCTCGGCAGCCGTGCCAAGCCCTACTATTAACGGGGTCGGTAATGTACCTGAACGCATACCTCGCTCTTGTCCGCCGCCATTTATTAGAGGCGTGATACGTATGCGTGGTTTTTTTCTGACATATAAAGCCCCTATTCCTTTCGGACCGCAAATTTTATGCCCTGAAATACTTGCAAGATCAATATTAAACTCGTTAACGTCAATTGGAATCTTGCCAAAACCTTGAGCAATATCAGAATGGAAAAAAACGCCTTTTTCACGGCAAATTTTTCCTATTTCTTTTAATGGTTGAATAACACCTATTTCATTATTAACAGCCATAACGGATACTAACATAGTCTGATCAGTAATGGCATTTCTTAGAGCTTCTAAATCGATTATTCCATTCACCTTAATCGGTAAGTATGTGATTTTCATGCCTTCTTGCTCTAAATGCCTGCAAGCATCAAGTACGCATTTATGTTCGCTTACTATGGTAATAATATGATTCTTTTTATCACCGTAAAATTTTGCTACTCCTTTTATCGCAAGGTTATTAGATTCGGTAGCACCTGAAGTAAAAATAATTTCCTTGGCTTCGGCGTTTATTAGCTTTGCTACCTTGCTTCTTGCGTCTTCAACGGCATTTTCTGCTTCCCAACCAAAAGAATGGCTGCGTGAATGAGGATTACCGAATTTGGTAGTGAAATATGGCAGCATAGCCTCCATTACCCTAGGATCTAGCGGAGTTGTCGCCTGATAATCCATATATATCGGTAGGATTGGGTTGTTTAGTTGTTGAGTCATATGGTTAAATTAAAGTTGTTTTGTTTCTCGTCATTGCGAGAAGAAACTGTAAGTTTCGACGAAGCAATCTCAGGATGCTTAATGAGATTGCCACGTCGCCTACGGCTCCTCGCAATGACGCTTATGTAAAATCATACACTTCTTCAAAAGCTTTTATAAAAGCCTCTATATCATTAATCGTATTAGTATGGTTTAAAGATACTCTAATAGAGGATTTTGCTTCTTTGTCCTCTATACCCATATTAGTTAGCACGTGAGACTTAGATATTTTACCCGATGAACAGGCAGAACCTGAACTTACGCAAATATTACGCAAATCAAACCCGATTAACTTCACCTGAGCATCCGTATTCGGTACGGTAAACAAAGTAGTATTCGGCAATCTTACCGCATTTTCACTAATAATATTTACATTAGAATATTTCTTTAATTCTCTCTCTAAAATTTCTTGTAACCCTTTGATTTTTACATAATTTTCTAAGATATTTTTTCTCATTAATTCAGCAGCTAAGCCAAATCCTGCAATAGCTAAAACATTTTCAGTGCCTGAGCGTACTGATTTTTCCTGCCCTCCGCCTATAATAATTGGAGCAAGCTGAAAATTAGAGTTAGAAATTAAAGCAGCACCACCCTGCCCACCGCCTATTTTATGCCCTGAAATTGTCGCAAAATCTAATCCTAAATCTTTGATATGTGTTGGTATTTTACCGAAGCTTTGTACTAAATCGCTATGAAATTTTGCATTATATTTTTTAGCTATCTTACTTACTTTGGTTATATTTTGCAGTACTCCGCTCTCATTATTAGCTATCATCACGGAAACTAATTTTTTATTAGCATTACTTTGAAATAATAATTCTTCTAGATGCTCAAAGTCGATTAAGCCTTGATGATCGACTTTTATAATTTTAATATTCGGAGCATGTTTTATATGGTTATAGATCGATAAATGTTCAATAGCTGAAATAAAAATATCGCCGTCATAAAAATTTTTCATTATTAAATTATTACTTTCGGTTCCGGAAGAAGTAAAAGTAATATCATATTCCCTAGAGGACGCTTCAAGAGCCATAGCTATTTGAAACCGTGCTTCTTCTATAACATTCCTAGCAAATACACCTGATCTATGTATTGATGAAGGGTTAAGCTCCTTATCCATTAAGCTTATTATATATTCCTTAACCTTAGGATCAGTAGAAGTAGTAGCGTTATGATCAAGATATATCATATATTTAAATTCAGATTTAAAGCATCTTTAACCGTTATATTGTCGAAATAATCTCTAATATGCTTGCCAAGTCCTTTCCATAATTTATGCGAATTACATTTTATTGTGTCGGGTACACAAGTTTTAACTGATTTTTTATAGCAAGTAGTCATTATAAAATTCTCGTTCACCGCATCCATGATATCCGAAATCTTTATTTCATGTAAATTGCCTATTAGAATATACCCCCCTTTCGAGCCTCTAATAGCTTTAACTAGATTAGCCTTTTTAAGCTTAGAAAATATTTGCTCTAAATAATTAATTGATATATTTTGTTTAGTAGAAATTTCGTTTAAAGTTATCGGCTCAGCACCTGAATTTGCAGCCATCTCTAATATTGCCATTACGGCATATCTTCCTTTTGTCGTTAGCATCATAGGGTTATCTACTAATAAATATGCAATTTACGTATACAATATCCTAGTAAATTAGTCAAGTATTTAAGTTTTTTATCTTTGAACTTTTGGTTTATTTTTTTTAGATAGGTTTGAAGTAGAAAGGTAAGAATTAGAACTATTATTACTAATAAATATTTCGTTGTTTATATTTTTAACAATATTTTTTGCTTGAGATACAATATTAGATTTGAAACTATTTTCAAGTTTATTTTTTAAACTTTCTTTTAACTCATCATTGAAAATTTCTTTAGGTAAATAAATTCCTCCTGTAGCAAGACCGGCTAAGGTATATTTAGATTTAGGTTTTAGAGTATCTTCAATATCATTAACTAATATTTTTTGATTTTGCGGTTCTAAAAAACTATCTATTTTATTTGGGTTTTCTTTACTGTAATCAGACATTACTTGCTTTAGCATTTTTCCGGTCATATAAAAATCTTCACCTCGGTTATCACCGTTACCGAAAAGTTTATGCATAACTTTTTCATTTATAATATTTGCGACCAGATTACTTTTAATATCCTGATTATTTACTAAATTTTCATATAAAGGGTTAAGTACCTGCATAGGTGAATTTGCGTGATCCGTAGCATGTTTATATTGGTTTGCTTTAGGAGTAGAAACATCACTTACGCTATTAATAGGATTTGAGCTTAATTTTTCTGTTATATAATCCTTAAGCTCCGGATTTTCTATACATAATGTTTTTATTTGCTGAGTAAATTCTTTTTTATTCGGTAAATTTTGCTTACCTTCAGACTGAGCTTGCAAAAACACTTTATTTACTGCCTCCTCAATAAGGATATTATAATCTACAACCTTGTCATTTTGTTCTACCGATGCGTTACTAAACATTCCCGTCACTTTTTGAGCAACATAGTTTAAACCGACCTCAACCCCTGCTTTTACAAGGCTCGGTAACTGACCTTCGAAATAACTTGTCTTTTGAGCTAAATTATATAAACCGGCAGCGGCAGTTTTGTAACTACTATTTTCAACTCCTTCAATAATTTTAACGAGTTCTTTAGGATGGTTTAACATAGACGGTAAAATACTATATAATTTTTCTTTTTCAAGATTCCCTACTCCCGGTACTTCTTTCAAAGTTTTATCCAAAATACCCGCAAATATTTCTTTATTATCGTTTAAATATTGTTTGATTTCCGGCTTTTCTTCCGTTAATTTTATTAACTCTTTTGCCATTGCGGTATAATTACCTTTAATAAAACCGCTAAAAACCTTTTGTAACGATTCAGGCTTATCAAGTAAAAGCGGCATGACGCTAGTAAGTTTAGTAAAATCTTCTGATTTTAATCCATAATTTTCAAGTTGAGCGGTGATAATTTTACTATCCTTTTGATCTTGATCTAAAATTCCTTTGATCAAATTATCAAATAAACCGTCTCTACTTTGCTCCACTATCATATCTTTTAGCTTAAATGAAGGATCGTTAAGAGCAGAGATTAAATTACTTGTTAAGCTCATATAATCGCCTTTATTTACGTCTGAAATAATATCATGTGCAATTTTAGGCTTTGACATAACTTCACCGGCTATCTTTAGTATTTGTTTGTCCAAATTATAATCTTTACTAATTTTTTGCAAATCAGGAGTATTCTCGATGATTCCTGAAGCCATGTTTGGTAAAAACTCTTTATTATCGGCAAAAAAATTCCTTAATTTCTCATCTTTGTTAACCATTTCTAAAGTTTTTTCAAGAGCTACCATTACCCCCTGATTTGGATTATTAAGAGTATCAAAAATTTCTTTTACCTCTGGAATTTTATTTAACCAAGCAGGAACGGTATCTAAAACTTTAGGATCAATTTTATAATTTTCAAAATATTCTTTTAAAGCAGGTTTTGCCTGACCTTTAGCTTCAGCTAAAAAATCCTTTATATATGCTTGTTTTTCAGAGTTTAATTTATTAAACTCAGTTATAGCAGAATAGTTATTTATGTTTTCGGCTAATTGTTGTTTCAAATTTGGATTTTGATCAAATATTTTTACAACTTTCAAATATGAATTTTTCTTTTCAGAATTTTGTAATATATCATCGAAAGTTTTTAGATAATCACCGGGTAATGTTTGAATTGCTCCCTCTCGGAGATAACTTGTAATATCTTCTCTTTTTTCATTAAAAAACTTTTTAAAGTTTTCATCTCGTGCTAGCATATCTAAGGTTTGAGATGTTACTTTAGTCCAGTCAGGAACTTCTTTCTTTATTTCAACTGCAACTGCTTGAAGTTTTTCAAGTACGTCCTTATTTTTAAAACTTCCCTTTAACCTCTCTAACCCTTTTTGATCTAAAAAATTATTTTCTTGAAATTCTCTAAAACCGGCTTTAGCAAGTATTTGACCTATTTTAGGTAAATCATCAGAATGATTTTTTAAAAAATCCCATATAGTAGACTTTTCAAGAAGTGATTTTTGAAATTCAGGATCAAGATATATATCAGAAGATTTGGCAAGCTTAAAAAGATTATAAGTATTTACCGGATGAGTTAAGACAAATTTTGCACCAAGTAATATTGTTCTTAACCCTAAACTTTTTGAAGATGATAAATCTTTAATCGCACTATCAAATACTTTATTGACTGAATTATAAGATAAGATTTTTTCTAAGGTTTTAGTATATTTAGAATTATCTGTTGTTGCCATTTTAGTAATAATTTTTTAAGTATAAATTAATATATTGCTTAAGGTTTGGCAATAACTTTTTTTTAAGCTCTTATATACACGCTATTTAATTTTACATTTAAATAATTTTTGAATAGGATAGTTAAATTTATTATTCTTATAAGACTATGATTATTATACCGATATTAAGTTTTCTTGGCTTTTCATGCTTCTTCTCAAAATTTTTTAAAATAAAATTTAATCATGCTATTCCTATAACAATTAGCATATTAGTTTCAATTTTATACTGCTTTACTATGCTAAAGTTGTTGATGGTTTCTACTTATTTACTTTATCGGTATATTTTTATTATTGAAAAATTTGCGTATCCCATCTAAAGAATTTATTATTTTCACTATACTGATTCTTGTTTTTTTCCTGTATACAAGGGAAGCATCCCTACATGCTTACGATGATTTTTCCCATTGGGGAATATTTACTAAAGAGTTATTACACTTCGGTTATTTTGAAAATCAGCTTTCACCCAGCTCAATTATTTCTACACATGCACATTATCCAAGGGGTGCTGCCGTTTATCATTATTTTATGCTACTACTTTCAGGATATTCAGACGGTAATGTGTTATTTGCCCATTTCTTATTACACCTAATATTTTTAGCTCCCTTGGCTAATAATAAAAGAGTTTGGCAAACGGCTCTGTTATTTTCTGCGTTACTTTGTGCAGTTGTATTATATACAACAGGTGTTCGTTCAATATATAACGACAGCACCATTGGCTTAATGTTTGGTTCAATGCTTGCTATATATGTGCAACAAGAAGACAAACAAAAAGCCCTATTGCTTATTTTACCTATTGCAGCAATGCTTGCATTTTTTAGAGAAATCGGTGTGTGGCTTGCAAGCTTTGCGTCGTTAATTCTAATATTACATTATACAATTTCTGATAAAAAACCTAAAACATCAAAAAATTACATCACTTATTTAACATTACTAGCTTTACCTTTTTTATGTAATTTTGTTTGGATGAGCTATTTTAGAGATACTCATGATTTTTTTGGCAGAAATGAGCATGGTTTTAATAATTTAGTTTATATTATAGAGACTTTTAACGAACAACATAAATTATTGCTAATAAATTACGGTAAATTTGTCCTAAAGTTTTTAGTAAAAGAAGGTAGCTTAATTACATATACTCTCTGCTTCATTGCATGGTACGGACTACGTAAATACAAACCTGAATTATTAAGAGAATATCGTTTTTTTCTTGTAACTACATTGATTTGCGGAATAGTTTTTGCTTTATGGCGACTATATTTATACTTCTTTAACTTTAGCTATGAAGAAGCAATTAGAGGAGCATCGCTGCTTAGATATCTTGGGTGCTATATGCTTGGTATAGGCATGATTGCAGCTTCGTATATAAAAAACAGTATCTTCTTAAATAAAGAGCACACAAAGAAAGAATTATTTATTTTTATTTTATTACTTTTTGCTTTTTCGTTCTCTGTAGTAAAAAATATATTGAGAATCAAGCACTTAAGTTTAGAGCAAAAGATTTTTATCCAGCAAACAACCGAAATTAAGAAACTATTAGAACAGGGAAATAATATAGAATTTAACTTTAGCGGCAAAAAAGATAATTTACAATGTTATGTATTAAACTATAACTTAGCTACTTATTTAGATAAAAAATATCTACGAGAATGTATAAAAGCTCCTAAGCAAGTGGTTATAGATATGAAAGAAAAAAATATATATACTCCTTTTATGGATTAATTAATATAATTATAAATATATACTCCTATGAAATTAAAGAGTTATGATACGAAGCTCAATTTGGAAAAGAGCAAGGAGACTGTAAGCCGAGGAGCGGAGCGTACTATAGTACGTGAGCATCCGAGGGCTTACAAAGTCGACGTAGCCAATTTTTCAAATTCAGCGAGTATAAAATATAATTTAGCTGCCGCTTACAGGATAATGGCTTATTTATCGCTGGATGATCATACTTATACTCATCTATCGGCAAGACCTTACAATGCCGATTTTTATTATATATATCCTTTTGGGCTTAGGTTTGAGGAAGTAACGCCGGATAATCTTTTAAAAGTTAGCTTGGAAGGAAAGATTTTGGAGGGTGAAGAATATCAGTATAATAAAACCGGTTATTTTATTCACGGTAGCATTTATAAAGCACGTCCTGATATTTCTGCCGTTTTTCATTATCATACTCCGGCAAATGTTGCAGTTTCTGCTCTAAAATCAGGACTTTTACCGCTTAGCCAATGGGCATTGCATTTTTATGATCGAATCTCATACCATGATTACAACTCTTTAATTCTTGATGCCGATACGCAAAGTAATAGACTAATAGACGATCTTAAGCAAAATTATGTAATGTTATTGCGTAATCACGGAGCTATTACTTGCGGTCGTACAATTCATGAAGCAATGTTTTATGCTTATCATTTAGAGCAAGCTTGTAAAACGCAATGTTTGCTAAAATCATTTGAAAAACAAGAGCTTATAATGCCCTCTGCAGAAATATGTAAACAAACTGTAAAAGATTTGTTATCATTTGAAGCAGATTTAGGCAAGCGTGATTGGGAAGCTTGGCTAAGGGTTGTGAAAATTGGCATTGCCCAAATTGATACCTAATCGTCATTGCGAGGAGGCGTTGTTGCGTGGATAATTTTTACCACTGTCATCCCGTGATTTATCACGGGATCCAGTAAAACATATAAAAAATTTAGTTTTTTATATGTTTATTTTATTAAATATTTTTTCTGGATACCGTGGACAAGCCACGGTATGACAGAACAGGCTTTACCGATCTACGCAACAACGCCGCCAACGGGATGACATTAAGTAAGCCATGCGGACATACTTCTTTACCCCTCATCCCCACAAAAATATTGTTTGTTTCTTTTTTTATCTTTATTATATTTGCATAGAAAATTCCTATAACATAATCCTATGCTAAATATAGACATTATTATTTTTATCGGCTTTTTAGCAATCAATTTGCTGATTGGATTTGTAAATATCAAAGGCATAAGAAATATTCGTGAATATGCGATAGGAAACAGGAATTTCTCGACCGGCACGATAGTTGCCACCCTTATAGCTACCTGGATCGGTACAAGTACCTTTTTAATCGATAATTCAAGAATCTATACGGATGGGTTGTTTTACTTACTTCCCAGCATATTCGGTAGTGTCGTTAGCTGGTTATTGATCAGCTATTTACTTGCTCCACGGCTTGAGAATTTTTTAGGTAGCTTATCGGCAGCCGAGATAATCGGCAATTCTTACGGTAATAACGCCCGAATTCTTACCTCTCTCGTTAGTATCTTAATGGCTATAGGTAGAATTGCCATGCAGTTTCATATAGCTAGCTTAATATTTCAGTTATTTTTTGGTATTTCAAATTTCTACGTGGATTTGCTTTTATCAACCGTAATAATAAGCTACTCGGCTTTCGGCGGAGTAAAATCGGTTACTTTTACCGAAGCGGTGCAGTTTTTCACTTATAGTGCCATTATTCCGGTAATCGGGATTATCGTGTGGAATGTCTTCAGCGATCCGCATATTTCTATCGACTCAAACGTACAACATCGTTTAACGGATTTAGGCACGATATTTAATTATACAAATCCTAAATTTTGGATTTCTCTAAATATTTTTATATATTTTGCAATTCCGTCGCTTGGTCCGTCAATTTTCCAACGAATATTAATGGCAAAAGATACTAAACAAATATCAAAAACCTTTTTCATTTCGGCAATTATTTGCCTTTGCTTATCCGTCTTATTCATTTGGATTGCGATATTACTACTCTCTCAAAATCCTGATACGGATACTAACAAGCTATTTTTACAAATCATCAAAAGCTATATAGGCTTCAAAGGGTTAATAGTCGGTGTTATTATAGCGATGATAATATCAAGCACTAACTCTTATATTAACGTTGCGGCAGTAAGTCTTACGCATGATATCTTTAAGAAGAATTCCCTAACCTATAATTATATAACGGCGATTATCATCGGGTTAATAGGTTTTATTACCTCACTTTATACTAAAGATTTGATTAATATATTTCTGTTGCTAACCAGTATTTACTTGCCGCTAATTACCTTACCTCTAATTCTGCTAATATACGGTTTTAAATCAACTGCTAAAAGCTTCTTTATAGGCACGATTGCCGCTATTTCAACAATTATAATATGGCAATTATTTTCTTTAAGGCAAGTTATAGGCATCTATCCTATACTGCCTGCTACTATTATAAATCTAGTCTTTTTCCTTGGCAGCCATTATATCTTAAAGCAACCGGGCGGTTTTAATTCTTTTAAAGAGCCGCTAGCGGTTAAATTATTGCGTCAGGAGCGAAGAAGAAATTTTTTGAGTTTATTACGGGGGATAAAAAGTTTTAATATCCTGAAATATTGGCAAAATACTTTGCCGAGTCAAGAAATCACCTATAGCTATGTCGGGATATTTACTTTAATATCTATGTTCTCGTCTTTATATACTACTCCTAACAGTAGAATAATGAACCATTTGGAAATATATAATATTATTTACCACACCACGCTTATAACTTCTGCAATATTAATCACTTACCCTTTATGGTCTTTAAGATTTAAGAAACAATATATTATATCGCTATTTTGGTTTATTGCTACTTTCGTGATATTGATATTTTTCGGTAGCTTGCTTGTCTTATCAAGTAATTTCTATCAATTGCAGTTAATGAGTTCTATCGTTAATTTACTTATAATCGCAACGATTTTTAGATGGCAAACTACGTTACTTATGACTATTATCGGGGTTTTTGCCGGCATAGAATTCTATAAATATTTTATGGATGAAACGCTCTTAATAAAAATAGATAGTTTCCAATTTAAAGTAATATATTTCCTTACATTATTTAGCGGATTGTTGATAGTCTTTTTAAGACCAAGGCAGGAGCAAGAGAGGTTAGTAAAGCTCAAAAATACCCATTTAGATAACAGAGTGAGTTTTAGAGAGAAAGAACTTGAGAAACTACTTGATCTAAAACACGAATTTTTACGTAATATAAACCATGAAATAAACACGCCTTTAACGGGTATCATTAGCCTTGGCGAAACCTTATGGAATAGCTACGACAGATTTAACGATAATCAACGCCGTAATGCTGTAGAAATCATAGCTAAAAGCTCTGTTAGATTAAATAGTTTGATAAGTAATATTCTAGATTTTTCAAAACTTTCTAGCCTTAATTATGAATTAAATAAAGAGAGCATAAATTTAAGTGAGTTATTGCATGAAAGAATTAAAATATGTAGTAAGCTATACTTAAATAACAAAGGGTTAGAGTTCATACCGAACATTGAAGAAGATATAATATTAAAGTGCGACAGTCATTATATTAGCCATACATTCGATAATTTAATAATTAACGCTATCAGTTATTGCTCTGAAGGGTTAATAAGAGTAAATCTACAGAAACAAAAAGACGATATTTTATTTAGTATCAAGGATGACGGTATAGGCGTTCCCAAAGACGAATTGCAAAGTATATTCGGGGTGTTTGTCGTAAGCTCGAAAACCCGCTCGCTGGCAGGCGGTAGAGGAATGGGGCTTGCTTTATGTAAAAAGGTAATAGAGCTGCATGGCGGTAAAATTTGGGCAGAAAACGATAAACAAGGCAAAACTAGTTTTATTTTTATGTTACCTAAAGGGAGTTTATGATAAAGGAGCAATATACGAAGCTCAATTTGGAAAAGAGCAAGGAGTCTGTGAGCCGAGGAGCGGAGCGTACTATAGTACGTGAGCATCCGAGGACTTACAAAGACGACGTAGCCAATTTTTCAAATTCAGCGAGTATAAAAGAAATTTTTAGGGCTTATGATATAAGAGGCAACAGCCTTACCGATTTAACGCCTCAGATAGCCTACAAAATAGGCTTTTGTTTCGCTAAAATGAGTATCACAAATGATAACACTAAAATTTGTGTCGGTATAGATGGTCGCCTCAGCTCCCCTACCCTTTATAAAGCTTTGGAAAAAGGCTTAACTGATGCAGGGTCTGAGGTGATAAATCTTGGTGTTGTTCCGACCCCTGTTTTATATTTTGCCGATAAGCAATTTACACCAAGTGGTAGTATTATGGTTACCGGTTCGCATAATCCCAAAGACGATAACGGTTTTAAGTTAGTACAGAACGGTAAGCCATTTTTCGGTGAGCAGATACAGGAATTACTGGCAAATATTGATGTCATACAATGGTCAAATCAACCGTCATTGCGAGGAGCCGTAAGCGACGTGGCAATCCAGAAAAATAATAAACAAGACTGGATCCCGTGGCGGGGCCACGGGATGACATTGCACGAGAATAACATACAATCCCAATACTTGAAACGTATTCTTGAAGAAATAACAATCAATCCAAAATTAAAAATAGCTTGGGATTGTGGTAACGGAGCTACCGGAGATGTTATTGAAGAGCTAAAAAATCATTTGAGTAATGAAAATATAATTATAAATAGTAAAATTGACGGTAATTTTCCAAGCCATCACCCTGACCCTACAAAACTTGCTAACTTACAAGAGTTAATCAAAGTAGTTAAAGAGCAAAATTGCGATTTTGGTATAGCTTTTGACGGTGACGGTGATAGGCTCGGCATTGTCAGCTCAAACGGTAAAATGTTATTCGGTGATCAAATTTTATGCATTTTTGCCGAAGATATTTTAAAGGACAATCCGAATGCTACTATAATAGTCGACGTAAAAGCCAGTCAGTTAATAGTCGATAAAATCAAGTCCTATGGCGGTCAGGCGATAATATGGCGAACCGGTCACCCGTTTATCAAAAGCAAAATGAGCGAAACCAAAGCTTTACTTGCCGGCGAAATGAGCGGGCATATATTCTTTGCTGATAAATATTACGGTTTCGACGATGCAATATATGCAGCTCTTAGATTTTTGGATTTACTTAGCAGATTGGATAAAACTCTAGATGAGATAATAGAGAATTTACCAAAAAGCTATAATACGCCGGAAGTTAAAATTTTTGTTCCTACGGAATTAAAATTACGGGTTATACAAGAGGTTAAAGAAAGATTAAGAGAAGAAAAAATAATATTTAACGATATTGACGGAGTGCGGGTAAATACCGAAAATGGATGGTGGCTACTGCGTAGCTCTAATACCGAATCCGCTATTATTGCACGTGCTGAATCGGCAAGTAATGAAGGTTTAGAGAAAATAATAACTATAATTAATAAATATCTCGAAAAATATGGATTGTTAATTAGTTATTAAAATTCGGTGTCATACCGTGGCTTGTCCACGGTATCCATAATTCAAAAATTTAAACAAGTGATAAAAAAAGAAATAATAATATTATGCGGTCCTACTGCCAGCGGAAAATCCTACTTAGGGCATGAGCTTGTCAAAGCTTATAACGGTGAAATAGTAAATATCGATTCAATGCAGGTTTATAAGGAAATTCCTATTATCACCGCCTCCCCTTCTGAAATTTATAAAACTGAAATCTCTTATAATCTATATAATTTCTTATCAATTACCGAGGATTTTTCGGTAATAAAATATCTAAAACTTGCTGCAGAAAAAATAAATGAAATAACTGCTAGAGGCAACTTACCTATATTAATAGGGGGAACAGGATTATATATTAACTCTTTAGTTTTTGGCTATAATGATATTCCTGACATATCAGAGGAATTACGAAATCAAACAAGAGAATTACATAACGAAATAGGCAATATAGAACTGCATTCTAAATTAGCAAGGCTTGATCCGTTTGCCGGATCAAAAATAAAGCCTGGTGATACTCAGCGTTTAATTAGAGCTTATGAAGTATTTATGCAAACCGGCAAGTCTATTTTCTCTTTTCAAACTACCCCAAAAGAACAAATCTTATCTGAATATAATTTTAGAATTATATTCCTAAATCCTGAAAGAAAATTTTTACATAAAATATGCAGAGAACGTTTACAAAAAATCTTTAAAGAGGGAGCAATAGAAGAAATTGCTTCGTTAAAAGTTCAATTTAATCCCCAAGAATATTTGAATTTAAAGGCAGTAGGAGTAAAAGAAATTTTAGATTATTTAGAAGGAAAAATTAGTTTGAACGAAGCTTTTGAAGCTGCTCTAATAAGAACACGCAAATATGCAAAAAGACAAGTTACGTGGTTTAAACATCAAATAAACGATAAAATAACTTTAGAATACTCAAATGAAGAAGAGTTTTCACAGATAGCTCGAAAACTCCCTATTCTTATGAACTTGCCAAATAGCAGCAAATACTAAACAAATAGTAAATATTTGAACTAATTGCGATATAACGCTCAGTTGCGGTATTAAAGTAACGATGGGCTGTAATAATATCGGGATTCCGCTTGAAAACATCACTAGCCTTGTAGCAGTTTGTATTGAGGTTTTAACACGTAGTAAAGAGGTTGTAATATATACCAGTAAAATTATAACGCTTTTTTCGAATAAAAATGTTACAAACCAAAATAATATAATAGCCGGCATACCGAAATAAATAAATAAATTCGGTACATATAATAAATTTTCGGCAAAGTATTTTTTTATTATATCCGGAGTCAATGTTAGTTGGTTTTGTTTAAATAAATCAGAATAATTAATAATACTCGGAAAGCTTTTCTTAGTATTGGCAACAATTAAATTGATCGTAAATTTATTAGCTTCAAGGGCAAACGGTATTTTACTTTTTTCTATATTCGAGATTTGATTTTTCGTGTCGATAACTACTACTTTCTCATTATGCTTATTATACAAATAAATAGGTTCCGATTCTTCAACAAAAATCTTTGAGTCGGCATACTTAATCTCCGGTAACTGATGGAGAATATATTCAATATTATCGGTTACTTTTGACGAATGTATCCCATTAAAATAATCTTTTAATGTTACTATATAATTTAATATAAAAACGCAATAAATTATTGACGGAATAAAGGATAGGATAAATAAATATCTTATTCCATAACCGTGATATTTGTTATAGACATCTTTATAAAAATCTATAGATCTAATAGATAAATACAAATGACGGATTAATGTTTTTAACCCTGTTAATATAAATGATAATAAATTCATATTGAGGGCTTATTTAAATTTCTCAATGTTCTTTATAATTTTCTCACTCCTATTATATCATTTTAGTTAATTTTAGTCAAAATGTAGAACAAATTAATCCTAATCAAATAACTACTATAAATTTTAAGAAGTATTACGGTTTTCTTGACCATTATAGAATAAGATAGGATAAATAAAAGGATTTTTTTTACTTTTAGTTACTTTTTTTTATTATTATCTCATATATAATTCTTACAGACATAATACTCTAGTAATGCTGAATGTTTTAATTACAATATTTTAGTTGTTTTTCAATGGCTTTCCGTAATTCCAAGTCATTAATATATCGTAATAAAAAATCCGATTTAATTATTTGACCGAAAGATTTAAGAGCATAATATAATGAGTGCTGCCTGGAATAAGAATTTAGGCGTCTAAATATATCTGAAGCACTTGTTTCTTTAAGCTTTATAGTTACGATAAGCCTTAAAATATCTTCCCAATATTCTTCAATAATTGAGTGGTTTATATATTTTTCAGGTTGAACTGCCCAATGCGATTGACGTTTATGTTTACTAGATTTGAAAATATAACGAGTTTGTTTTTTTAAGTTTTTGATACGTGGGGCATAAGAAAACCCAAGTAAATATGTAACGGCAAAGATTGTTTCTCTATAACCGTGCGTATCGGTGGAATGAATATTGCTTTTTATAACATCATTATGCATAAGACCGTCAATTACATAAGCACTTTCACGTTCAGCAGCACTAAAAACTAAAGAATGCCAAAGTAAATTACGTTCGTCAATAAACGTATTAGCGGTTACGCCTTGACCTTTACCAAAATATTTAAAAGAATAATTTGCATTTAAAGAATCTACTCTAACCTCGAACTTTTGCCCGTCACTTGCGGTATGCAGCATATCATAATTTTTACGATAAATATTAGGTAAATCCATTTTATTCATTACCCTAACTATACAATCGTTAGCAGCTCTGATATTTTCGAGAGAAAATACCAATTAACTGCATATTGTAATGAGCTTTCATTGATAAATTTTGAGATACGAGACATTTTTGGAGTTCCGATCGCACAGCCTAGCCCAATTATTCCAGCATAAAGTATTTTATCGTCGACACAACTTTTTGTATATGTATGTTGCCAATGCCGAAATTCTTGTAAAAATTCTGTATGGCCATTTACCGTTGACAATATCTCGGGTAAAGGAACAAAATGTAACTCGGGAAAATAAGGTTTAAGCGAATCTGCGGTGTCCTCTTCCTGCTTTGGAGTAGAAACGATAAAACCCTTATTACTAAGAGATTTAAAATAAGGATTTTTGCTTTGATAAATATTACTATTTGTCTTTTGATATTGCTTAATTAACGTTTGATCTAATTCTTGCAAAACTTTTTTACAATCCGTAACCTCGGTTAAGCCTGCTCTTATAAGTAACTCGTCCTTTTCTGTTTCCCACCTTTTACGGGATATTATATATTCATCCAATGGACGGTATTTATAAGAATATTTTAAATTAAGTTGTCCGGATTTAAAATATTTTGCTATATAAGTAAATAACAAGGCTTTATATAAAGACTGACGAAAAGCTTGAGTTGCAATTACAGCATCGTATTCCGAACTATCCAAAAAATCTATCGGAACATTATTTTTAATCATGCTGCCTGCATTTTTAAAATAATTAATTGCTTTAATAAGGTTTTTTGCTGAACTTTCGCCTTGGATTTCTAAAGCTTTTATTATGGAGCTTACTCTATTTTGTAAACGTAATGAATGTTCTTCCATGAGATCGTAATAGTGTGCGTCAATATCAACATCGACACTGATTTTTAAATCTTGCCATTTTTGTTCGATCTCAGGCAGCTTAGTTTGGTAGGTGTTTAACAGTTCCTGAATCAAATCCAGTTTTTTTGAATTCGTAGCTTCATTATTTTCTATAATGTTTCTAATTTTACCTGCAAATGTAAAAACATTTTCATCAATAGAATATACTAGGTTTTTAAGATATTGTTGCGACGTATTGCTCTGCTCGTAACATTGATTTTTGTGATTTCGTTTTATTGTATTTTCAAAATATTTTACCGAAGTTAGCAGTGTATCGACTAAGTTATCTTGAAGTCTAAAATATTGATGAGCTATGAATGCAATAACATGTAAATAACGATCTTCTTCAGTACGTTGATTAAGCTGAAAAATATCAGATTTTATAACAGAATTAGCAAAATAACGTACGCTCTCATAACTAAGATTAAGAATGGAAAGAAGTGCTTTTATATTATTGTGCAGTTCTTTAATATATAGCAAATCAGCAGTACGTTCTTTGATTTGTGTAGGCTTTGTAGATTGTGATAATTTTTTTAGCAATGTTAATTTATATCTAGCGTATTATCCCTCTTCCTTTCTAGCGAATAAACTATCAAGTAAGGTTTTTGTTTCTTTGCTTAATTCTTGACGAATTACTGCCGATAACTCTTTTTTTCGTTGATTTAGTGCCGTTAAAATCAATTCCGAAATCATAAAATAAGTAGGGATTTGAATACGGTTATAAATTAAGATATCAATACACCGCCAAAAAATTAATTTTGGTCTAAGTTGAGATTGCATCATGGAAGCAATCTCAACTTTTATAAGTCTAATGCTTTGATTATCAAACTTTTTATATCCGTAAAACTCTAAGATTACTTTTTGATGATATTGACGAATGCCTCGTAAATAATGATCTGCAATAAAATATTCTGATCTTAGATTTAAAGTATTGATAACAAATGTAATATCATTTTTATGATAATCGTCTGGTTTAAAAAACCTTTTTGAAGCTTTAAAATAACCGCAAGCCAAAAGAAAACCTATACGAGTCGACGGAGTACGTAATGTTTCTGCTATTTCTTTCAGAGGTTTTGGTAAAGTAAAAAATTGTTTACGTTCAAAACCGGTAAAAATCGGTGGGGTATTAAACTTCTCTTGTTCACTTTTATTTAAAATATTCATTCTAGGCATAATGAAACCTAATTAACCTTGTTCTTAAAACGATCGTTTTGGAAACATGTAACACGTCCGGTAAGAAATTATAAAAACTTGCCAAAAAATTGTTTCAAAACACTGTTCTTATTGCTGTGTTCTGTTAATATAACAAAAAATCGTTTTAGGAATAAGAAAATATGCTCATCGGATACGCAAGAGTCTCAACGTTAGATCAAAACCCTAATCACCAGATTGATGCTCTTAATGAGGTTGGATGTAAAAAAATATTTACGGAAAAAATCTCAGGTACAAGTAAGCAACGTACCCAATTACAGGCGGCTCTCGATTATATGTGTGAAGGCGATATACTTGTAGTTTGGAAATTATCTCGGCTTGCAAGATCACTTACGCAAATAATCAGTACTTTAAAAATCCTTGAAGAGCAAAAAATAGGCTTGCAAGTAATTACCCAAAATATAGATACTTCAACACCTGAAGGAAGACTTTTTTTTCATATGAATGCTGCTTTTGATCAGTTCCAGCGAGAAATTATCGTAGAAAATACAAAAGCTGGATTAAAATCTGCTCGTAAAAACGGTAGAATCGGCGGGAGACCCAAGCTTATAAGCGATGATAAGATGCGTACGGCAAAAGCCATGCTTAAAGATAATGAAAATTATCCGTTTATTTCTGATATTATAAAAACGCTAGGTATAGGCAGAACAACCTTCTATAGATATTTTCCTCCTGAAATTATACAAGAACTTAGACCGCTATCGTAAATTCTCTATTGTTCATTTCGTTCCTTTATGGGTTTAGACCCTATTATATTGCAACGCTAATTGTTATAATTTAAAAAATAAAGGAAAAAGATGACAGCATCATTAACTGCAAATAAAGATTTTTAGGAAAAAATTGAAATAGAATTTAAAAAAGGAACTATAATAAGTACAAGATGTAATGAAAAAATAAAAGAGGCTCAAGCTAAATATCCTTTCTTGTAGCAGTCAATTAACAATGATAGTTCCGTCACTGAAGAAATTGTATTAAATGACGAATGTAATGTTATTCCGCTTAAAAGCAAAGGTTTTTTTAATATATTTAGTAGCTCATCCTTAACTAAAATTTATGATATAGGAGCCAAGAGTTTAAGTTTTATAAAAGATACGGCTAGTAATATAATAACTAATATTACTGATATCTTTAATCTTATAAGCAATAAAGTTTTTTCTTATCCACCTATTAATCCTGATGAGCAGCTGATAGAAAAGATTTTAAGTACCTCTGAAAATGAATTAGATACAGTTTTTGAAGATATTACATACGAAAAATTAGCTGCTTTAATTAATAATGCTCCAAATGAAAAAGTACAAGAATTAGTTAATTACATTTTGCCAGAGCATTTTGAAAAAGTAATAAATTTAATTTCACCTGATAAACTAAAAAAATTATTTGATACAAATGCCGGTGGTATTACTTTAGATGAACTTATGGAAGAAGAATTAAATAAATTATCAGATAAAAATACTTCTGATGAAAAAATTAAAGATATAATTACTTTAGTAGGAGAAGAAGATCTTGTAAAACATATTACAAAAAGCTCTAACTTTATCCCAAGTGAAAACTTAGAAACAATCTTTGCTAATATATCATCTGAAAATGGTATTGAAATACTAAAATTTCTTGAAAATTCTTCAGAATTATTAGGAGCTGCAGCAGCAGCTTAATATTATCAAAGGATAAGACTATCAAATCTTATCCTTGCTGCTTATTTTAGCGTCAGGCGGGCGGATATAAAGAGGCTCTATAGCATGATTTAACCCATTGTTATTTACTAGTTTACTTGCGATATATCTACAAATGACCCAAGCCTTAACTCTACCAAAGCGTGGTAGAGTTATTATATTTGGCAATCTCATAATACCTCGATATATAAACTCAAGCCCGCTACCTCCGCAAACTATAATACCCTCTTCATTTTTAAGTAAATTTATAGCATAATCAAAATCTACTAATAACGGCTCTTCTGCTTTACCTAATTTATCAAAAACCTGCAAATATAATTGCGAGCGGTAAGCATTTAAAAATACGTATATTTTATCGTAATCTTTAACCTGCCCTATAGCCCTAAAATAAGCATGCTCAAAATTACTGACAGCTACTCCTTTAATATTTTCCTTAGCAAATAATATGCCTTTAGCGGCAGCAAGACCTATCCTAATACCGGTAAAACTACCGGGACCGTTAGTAACGGCTAAGTAATCAAGCTCGTTATACGAACATTTACCGGCTTTCATTACCTCTTCTATCATAGGCATTAGATTCTCTGCCTGCATGGACGGGCGTAATTCTTCTATATATGCTAAGATATTCTCATTATCTGAAAGAGCAACGGATGCGGTATTATTCGCCGTGTCAAATGCTAAGATTTTCATAAATTAGTTTTTTAGGTTATTATTATTTTCGTCGTCATTGCGAGGAAATTACGAAGTAATTGACGAAGCAATCCAGTAAAAAATTCTGATTTACAGAATTTTTTTATTATTTTTCTGGATTGCCACGCAGCCTATGGCTGCTCGCAATGACGACTCTGGTATCCACGCAACAACGCCTCTGCGGGAATGACATTGAATAGGTTTTACGATCCATGCAAAATATACTCAATAAAAACCTGTCGTGCTTCAGGTTGCTTATGGTTATGAAATAGATATCTGTTAAAGAAATAATTTGTTAAGTTTAAAGCTTGTTTTTTTTTCTCTAAAGTAATTTCATTATCATTTGAAAGTAAAAATCTAGGCAAAATCAATAACTTATCCTTATAAGGCGAGCCTACTTCATAAGATAACGCTCTACCTGATTTAGGAGATATATAAGCTAAGTCATGCACTGCATGGCTAACTCCGCATTTAGTAAGATCAAGTTCATAGCCCATTTCGGTAAGCAGTGCTAGCTCAAAGTTAATATAATCTCGAAAACAAAAATTTTTTGACAAGCTATCTAAATAATTTATGAGCACTGAGAAAAAATTAAAATGTTCTTCTCTTTCATGGAATAATGTTTTGATTAAGGAAGTAACCGAATTAAAAGCGTATAATTTCGCTTTATTCATTATAAAATGACCTGTATAGGATTTGATTAGCTCGCATTTAGCCATGCCAATATGCTCATGTAACCTAGCTTGCCAAAGGAAATCTACTATATTGCCCTCTTGATGTATAAATTTACTTTTTTTAGAAGATTCCTTTGCTACCCCTGAATATAAACCATGATTTTTAGTAAAAACCGTAATAATAAATGTATTTTCCTTTAAAGGTTTTTTAGCAACTATTACTCCTATGTCTTTGATATTCATGGTTTTAATCTTTTGTGTCATCCCGTGATTTATTCACGGGATCCAGTAAAACATATAAAAATTTATTTTTATATGTTTATTGTATTAAATATTTGTTCTGGACCCCGTGGTCAAGCCACGGGGTGACAATCATGGCTTGCTTAATCCACGCAACAAACCCTTAGCCTCCTCAGAATCACCTGTATACACTATATTCTTATAACCAAGCTTAATTGCAGTAAATAAAGCTGCATGGTCATCACCGATGTCTATTATAACATCTTCAATTTTGTTAGAAAATGCTTTACTCAAATCTTTAAGCACATAATCAACCACTAACATACCGTAATATTTTACGCTTCCGGGCATAGTTGTTAATACAACTTTATCTTCCGTAAATGATAAGAAAGCTCGTGCTTCTTCCAAATTTTCTATTTCATAGACTATGCTCATTTAATTATCTCTTTTAGCTCTTTTAAATGCGATACTGAACGTATAAAATCTTGAGTTAAATTTTCTGATTTAGAGCAAATAATTTTATTAAAACCAAGCTTTAATGCCTCTTTTATCCTTGCTTCGGCTTTTGCAGTTTTTCTTATTTCACCTGATAAGCTTATTTCCCCGAAAAAAACGCTCTGCTCAGGCAAAGGAGTGTTTTTAGCAGCTGAAATAAGGCTGGCTGCTACTGCCAAATCCGAGGCAGGCTCGTTTATCTTTAGCCCCCCTGCAATACTCAAATATACCTCATAATTAGCTAAATTAAGCCCTATCCTGCTACTTAATACTGCAAGTATCATCGATAATCTATTGACGTCCCAGCCGACGGCGGAACGTCTAGGCGTTACCATATTTGATGGGACTATGAGAGCTTGTACCTCCATAAGTAGCGGTCTTGAGCCTTCAATACCGGCAAAAATAGCAGTACCGATAACGTTTTGGTCACGCTTCATTAAGAATAATTCGGATGGATTAGTTACTTCAATAAGCCCGCCGGAACTCATTTCAAATACCCCAATTTCACCTACTCCGCCAAAACGGTTTTTATATGAGCGTAAAATACGGAAATGATTATTATGATCCCCTTCAAAATATAATACAGTATCAACTAAATGCTCAAGTAACTTAGGACCTGCCAGCTGCCCGTCTTTAGTTACGTGACAGCTAAATAGGATAATTATGTTATTTTGCTTAGCGTAGTTAACAAGCTCATGAGCACATGTACGAATTTGTGAGACGGTACCGGGAGGGGAAGATAATTCCCTTGTAGCAATAGTTTGGATAGAATCAATTACTACTAAATCGATATTATTCTTGTTTGCTTCCAAACTTGCTATAATATCTTCTAAATTATTCGCAGCTAATATATTTGTATTATCATTGACTAAATTTAGCCTTGCAGCTCTAAGTTTTATCTGATCAAGCGATTCTTCACCGGTTATATATAAACATTTGGCTTTTGAAGCAAAAGCCCCTGCAACTAATTGCAATAATAACGTAGATTTACCGATACCGGGGTCGCCGCCTATTAATATAGCAGAACCAAGCACCAAACCACCGCCAAGTACTCGATCTAACTCGCCTATAGGCGTAGAGATACGCACCTGATCGGTTACATCACCTGATAATTTTTCAAAGTCCTGCTTACTTCCTATTTTAACAATATTTTTGTTTGACGTTACTTTTTCTTCGACAATACTTCCCCATACGCCGCAATCAAAGCACTGCCCCGACCATTTAGGACTAGTATTTCCACAATTGGAACAGATATAATGCTTTTTTTCTTTAACCATATAAGCAGAATTTAATATTGTAGACAAGCATACTTTTAGTAAATGAAGAGAGTTGGGTAGACGAAGCTCAATTTGGAAAAGAGCAAGGAGTCTGTAAGCCGAGGAGCGGAGCGTATACTTAATACGTGAGCATCCGAGGACTTACAAAGACGACGTAGCCAATTT
>DYDX01000044.1 GCA_020404425.1 Rickettsia endosymbiont of Pyrocoelia pectoralis | reverse complement strand
TATTTTCTTTCTTTTCTGGTTATATAACGACCAGTTGCGTTGTTTCCGATATTTTGTCATATCTTCTTAATAACGCAACTACCTATCCTTTTCAAACACTTTTTTTTTCTTTCTTTCCTTCCTTACAATAACTCTTTTTTACTCTCTTCTAATTCTTCTAATTCTTCCGAGCCATGCAACAACGCCGGAGCGAAGCGACGCGGCAATCCAGAGAAAATAATAAAAAAATGCTTAAATTAGCATTTTTTACTGGATTGCTTCGTCAATTACTTCGTAATTTTCCTCGCAATGACGGAAAAACCTATCCACGCAACAACGCCCTTCATGCCTAGCCCTGGATTCAACTGAATTATATATAGGTTATTTTTATGACCACAAACTTTTCATTTTATTGAAAAAACTACCGTCATTTTCTTTCTCATTTACAGATTCCTGCTTAAATTCTTCCAACAACTCACGCTGTCTTTTAGATAAATTTTTAGGTACTTCAACATGAATATGGGCTATCATATTCCCCCTTATCGTGGATCTTATTTTAGACATACCTTTACCTCTCAACCTTAACTGATCACCGTTTTGCGTACCCGCCGGAACCGTTAAAGTTACTTTACCGCCCTCAATTACCGGTACTTCTACTTCACCGCCAAGAGCAGCATTTACAAAACTAATAGGTAATTTACAATGTAAATTTGTTCCGTCCACTTTATAAATATCATGCGGTTTTATTGCGATATCAACGTATAGATCACCGTTATTACCGCCACGCATTCCTGCTTCACCTTCGCCGGTATGTCTTATTCTTGTGCCGTTTTCAACACCTGCCGGAATATTTATCGATAAATTTCTATGTTTATTATAACGCCCCATACCATGGCACTTTTTGCATGGGTTTTTGATAATCTGCCCGTTACCTTGACATTTATGGCATGTTTGCTCAATCGTAAAGAATCCTTGCTGGACTCTGGTTGCACCAAGACCGCCGCAAGCATCGCAAGTGATTACGGCTTCACCTTTTTCAGAACCACTACCGTGACAAGTGTCACATTTTACTTCGCTGGAAAAGCTGATATTTTTTTCTACGCCGTGAAATGCTTCTTCTAAATTAATCGTAATATTATATTTTAAATCCGAGCCTCTAACTTTGCCGGAAGTTGAACGTTGCCTTCTACCGCCTCCCATAAAGTCACTAAAGAAATCACCGAATATATCGTTAATATCGGCATTAAAACCGCCATGCGATCCTCCTCCCCCACGTGATTGTTGTTGCTGAAAAGCATCATGACCGAAACGATCATATGCCGCTCTTTTCTGCTCATCTTTTAAAGTATCATAAGCATTACTGATTTCTTTAAATTTTTTCTCAGCATTTATGTCTCCAGCCGCAGCATTATCGGGATGATATTGCTTAGCTAAAGCATAGTAAGCTTTTTTAAGTTCAGCTTGGCTAGCCGTTTTACTAACACCAAGGATTTTGTAATAATCTTGCGACATAATTTAATACGATTGTCATCCCGTGGCTTGACCACGGGATCCAGTTTTATAATATTTAGACTTATCTTTCTGGATACCGTGGTCAAGCCACGGGATGACAGAATGGGTTTTACCGATCCACGCAAACAACACAGCCACGGGATGACATAGATCTTACTTATCTTCTTCTTTAAAATCTGCATCTACTACTTTTTCATCATTAGCGGGATGCTCTTCGGAAGTATGACTTGCTGCACCGCTCTCGCTTTGTGCCTTATACATTGCTTCACCGATTTTCATGCTAGCTGCCGTTAAACTTTCCGTTTTTTCCTTAATTAATCCGGCATCTTCCGACTCAAGTACGGATTTTAACGCAGCTAACGCTTCTTCTACTCCGGCTTTATCCTCAGACGATAATTTATCCCCGTACTCCGTAATAGATTTTTCGGTAGAATAAATTAAGCTATCGGCTGCATTCTTTGCTTCAATAAGCTCCTTACGCTTTTTATCCTCATCGGCATTTTTCTCGGCATCTTGAACCATCTGCTCGATTTCTGCATCGCTAAGACCACCGGAAGCTTGAATAGTAACTCTCTGTTCTTTACCGCTTGCTTTATCTTTAGCCGAAACGTGAACTATGCCGTTTGCGTCAATGTCAAAAGTTACCTCTATTTGCGGCACGCCTCTAGGAGCAGGAGGAATCCCCTCAAGGTTAAACTGACCGAGCAGCTTATTACTTGCAGCCATTTCACGCTCACCTTGGAACACTCTAATAGTTACGGCATGCTGATTATCGTCGGCAGTCGAGAATACCTGACTTTTCTTAGTCGGAATAGTAGTATTACGATCAATTAAACGGGTAAATACGCCACCGAGTGTTTCAATACCAAGTGATAAAGGCGTAACGTCTAATAATAATATATCGGTTACTTCTTTATTTAATACGCCGCCTTGAATAGCTGCACCAAGAGCTACGACCTCATCCGGATTTACGCCTTTCTGCGGCTCACGTCCGAAGAATTTCTTTACAGCTTCTTGTACTTTCGGCATTCTGGTCATACCGCCGACAAGTACTACCTCCTGAATATCAGAGGCTTTTAAGCCCGCATCTTTTAATGCTTTGCGGCACGGCTCAATAGTTTTTTCGATTAAATCATCTACTAATTTTTCAAGTTCTGCTCTAGTAAACTTCATGTTTAAGTGTTTCGGTCCGCTACTATCCGCAGTAATATAAGGTAAATTAATATCGGTAGTAAGTGCAGAAGATAGCTCTTTCTTAGCTTTCTCGGCAGCTTCTTTTAAACGCTGTAATGCAAGCGGATCGTTACGTAAATCAACGCCGCTTTCTTTTTTGAATGTATCTATTAAATGATTTAATATTCTTGTATCGAAATCCTCACCGCCAAGAAACGTATCGCCGTTAGTCGATTTTACTTCAAAAACACCGTCACCGATTTCAAGAATCGACACGTCAAACGTTCCGCCGCCTAGATCATAAACTACAATAGTTTTAGCTTCCGATTTGTCGAAACCGTAAGCAAGAGCAGCAGCAGTCGGCTCGTTGATTATTCTAAGAACCTCAAGCCCGGCAATTTTACCGGCATCTTTTGTTGCTTGACGCTGTGCATCGTTGAAATAAGCAGGCACGGTAATTACTGCTTGGGTCACTTTTTCGCCTAAATAACTCTCGGCTGTTTCTTTCATTTTCTGCAAAATGAATGCACTAATTTGGCTAGGCGAATGTTTTTTGCTATCTACTTCAACCCATGCATCACCGTTATCGGCTTTCACTATATTATAAGGCACGATATCTTGGTCTCTTCTAACCACCGGATCGGTGAAATTTCTACCGATTAATCTTTTTACCGCATATACGGTATTGCGAGGGTTGGTTACTGACTGTCTTTTAGCAGACTGCCCCACTAACTTTTCACCGTTAGCAAATGCTATAATCGAAGGGGTGGTTCTCTCACCTTCAGAATTTTCTATTACTTTCGGCTCTTTACCTTCCATTACCGCTACGCAAGAATTGGTCGTTCCAAGATCGATACCTATTACTTTACCCATATTTTAATCCTCATTTTCTTAATTTTATTTTTTATTATTATTTTAATAAGCTTTTTTATTTGATATAGTGCTGCTACAATTATTTTACAAGAGGTGAGCATGAAAAAATTGTTAATTTTACCAAAACTTTTATTTATCGTTAATCTGTTTTTATTAAATAATATAGTTCTAGCTTCCTCGGAAACAAGTAGCACTATATTTGAAAAAGCAAAAAAAGCGATTGTAACGATTGATACAAGAATTGCCGTATCAGCTTATGAAGACACCAATAGCTGGACGGGAACAGGATTTATTAACGATAAGAAGAGCGGTTATATAATCACCAATGCCCATGTTGTCGGGCTTGGTTCGATCGGCACTTATTTCGTTACCTTTTATAACGGCGAACAAACCGAAGCAAAATTAATCTATTACGATATCTGGCAAGATTATGCCGTTTTGAAAGTAGTAAATACTGATATACCTGAGTCGGCAACTCAAATATCCTTTTCAAACGAACCGCCGAAATTAAATCAAAAAGTTTTTGTAGTGGGTAATACCGAAGCTCAAGGATTTTCTTTCCATACTGGTCACTTGTCCGACCTTTATAATATTGACGGTATGATGCCGCAATGTACTTACATAATTAACCTAAATATTGCCGGCGGTGCTAGCGGTTCACCTGTTCTAAACGACAAGATTGAAGCTATAGGAGTACTATATGGCGGCGGCAAATCATATTCTTTAGCCCTGCACGGCGATTATGTAACCCGCAGCTTAGAGAACTTAAAAAATAATAAAGAACCGACTAGGCAACATATAGGAGTTGTAAGCGAACTATATTCTTTAAATAAAGCCGTTAGACATAATAATTTTCCAAAAGAGGAAATGGATAAATATATAAAGAAATTTCCCGATAGTAGAAATAGAGTAATAATCGTAAGAACAATTTTAGCCGGCTCGCCTGCCGAAAAAACCTTAAAAGCCGGCGATATTATTTGGGCAGTAAACGATAAAGAACTCGGGGGCAGCTTAGTATTATTCGATAGAGAAATGGATAATTTTAAAGGCATTGCTATTAAACTTACTATATATCGTGACGGGAAAAAATTAGAGCAATCAGTTGACTTATATAATATAAATAGTAATAAAATTACTAAAATGATTAATTTTGGCGGTGCTACGTTTTTTGAAGCCGATGATTATTTCTCTAAAAGATCAGGTATCCCTCTTAAAGCCTTAAGCATAGCTTCCGTTCAATCCGGCAGTAGCTTCAGCTCTATTCCGACATTTTTTACAAGAGATTATAAAAATGTTTATAGATTGCAAATTTTTGAGATGAAAGATTTAAAAATGAGTAATTTGAACGATTTAATTAAATTTATGCCGAATATTACCAAAGACAAATATTTAATAATTCGGTTTAAAAATTATCAACCTTACTATGCTAATTTCGGTTACCATGAACTTATTTCCTCACATGACGACATGACTGCCGATATAACCTTAGATTCTATAGACACTAAACCTTATATACTTAAGTATAATAATGTTTCTTATGAATGGGATATGGAAAATATAAAGCTTCAGTAACTAATTCATTGTGATAAATTAACAATTGTTAATCAATTAGGTTGTATAGAATTCAAATCCAATAATTGCGTTATTTCTTTTAAGTTTATAATCTTAATGTTAGGAGAATTGTAAATTGGTTTTAACGTGCTTGTCTTAACGGATTATTCTTGTATGGATTATTCTTGTATGGATTATTTCAACTGATGTCATCCCGTGATTTATTCACGGGATCCAGTAAAAGATATAAAAAATGTAGTTTTTTATATCTTTATTTTATTAAATATTTTTTCTGGATACCGTGGACAAGCCACGGTATGACAAGGTTGAAACCATTCCACGCTACAACCCATTATCAGCCGCTCACTAATAGGCAATTCATCCTAATAATAACTTATAAATTTAGGAGACTTAATGACTAAAAAACAAACAAAATCTACTTTAAACTCAACTCAACAAATCGTACCTAAAATACCTATAAATTCAATAACAGCACATACTCATACATCCTCAAATTTCACTCAGCCTACATCACCTGGCTCAGATGATGATATGGAAAGAGATGTTTTCAAAAAAGAAGACTCTTTAAAGAAACTCAAAGAATTAATAAAAAAGAATAACATAAAAAAACTAACAGAATTTCTGTCTGATAAAAACAATAAGTATATTTTGCATGATGCAGTCGAAGAAAATGAAGCGGACTTAGTGGATAAAATATTAGAACTCGCTCCATATTTGACAAAGGTAACCTATAATAGTTCAACAGTGTTGCATTCTGCAACAAGAGGGATTGCCAGTGATTACATTGTTAATAAACTACGAAAAGTAGACCCAAATTTAGAAAATACAAAGGATAAAGAAAATAAAACACCATCTGAGCATGTACCTTATAATGTGTATAATGTAATAGAGGATTATTTAAAAATAGAGGCTTATTTAGAGACAAAGATAATGGGAAATTCATCTTCAAACACATCTAATATTAGCAACGAACAAACTTGATACACAACTTTCTTCCTTGTAAATTTAACATTGAATATTAAATTTGCAAGGAAGATGATAGAACGCACCTTAACAAAAAATATAAAATCTTTTTTAAATGAGTTCTCGGCAGTTGCTATTTTTGGACCAAGGCAAGTAGGTAAAACTACCATGGCAAAGGATATAGTACACTTAATTTACTCGAAGTATATTGTTAGAAAATTATAGCTCAGTAACAGGTACTTCCCCTAAACTTTCAACATTGTAATATTCTGTTTTCCATTGCCCGTGTGTTCCTCGATGCGTACCAAATTTCCCTTATCTATTGCTTTTTTTACTAGCTCTACTCTTGTTGCTATATCTTCAAAATTAAAATCCGTCTCATAGTCTGTTGGCTCTATTTTATTTTCAAAAATAGGCTGGGATTTTTTTGATGTAACAAAGCCTTTTATAAAATTATAAAGCTTTATCGGAAATGCTACAAAACGTTCTACCATATAATATGATCCTTAAAATTATTTTGAATCGGCAATATACAAAACACATTTACAAACGTCAACGTAAATTAATATATTTGGCATTAAATTATTAATAAATAGTAATTAGTATGATTTCCTTTCACAAAACCAAAATAAACTAATATAATAAAAAATAAAAAATTATGCGTTCTATATTTATTATTTTCCTACTCTTATCAGTAAGTAGTTGTAATTTAAAACCCGTTTATGATACAAGATATAATAGTAAAATCGATATGGATTTAGAAGCTATTGAGGTTGCGTCTATTAGAACAATCGAAGGAGCTGAATTTTATCATCGTTTGACTAGTATCTTACCGGGACAGGGACAAGCAAAATATTTACTTAAAGCAGAACTAACTGCTGCAGTTATGCCTGCTACTATTGAGAAGAACTCCGATGTTTCAAGACAATATATTAATCAGTTGGTTAAATATAAGCTGGTAAATATAGAAACCGGTAAAATATTAATTGAAGAAAAATTTTATCAAACAACATCATATAACTCAGTTTTCACTCCTTATGCTACAAATATTGAAAGAAATGAAACGGGGATAGATCTTGCTCATGCAGCTGCCGAGGAAATCCGCAACAGGTTAATTTTATATTTTACAAGAAATAATGATAGACCTCTTTCAAAACTCGCTTATGGTAGGGAATTTGAAGGAGACACGGAACACAGCACCGCAGCGTACATAGACGTACGTGAGGATGCGAGTACCGGATCATTGTCCCAATTACCGGCAGAAGTAGAGTTTGGGAAGAGGTCTAATCTATGAAGTTTTATTTTTCACAAGTTAATCGTTTATTTGATTTAATAGCCGCCGGCAAAATCAAAGCTCTTTTGCTATATGGTCCCGATAAAGGCTATATAGATAAGATTTGTCATCATTTAGTGAAAAAACTTAATATGCTACAAACCACTATAGAATATGGCGAGCTTAATATTTCTTCGCTAAAAATATTACTTAACTCACCTAATTTCTTTAATCAAAAAGAATTGATAAAAGTAAGAAATGTAGGCAATTCAATCGATAAAAATTTAAAAACTATTTTAAGCGGCGATTATATAAATTTCCCTGTATTTATCGGTGAAGATATCACCTCTAGCGGAAGTTTTAGAAAGTTCTTTGAAACAGAAGAGTCTTTAGCGGCAGTTGCTTGCTACCATGATGATGAGACAAAAATTGAAAGAATAATTTTGGATAAACTAGCTAAAATTAATAAAACTATCAATAAAGAAGCTATTACTTATTTAAAAGCCCATCTAAAAGGTGATCATGAATTAATCCGCAACGAAATAAACAAGCTTGTATATTTTACCCATGATAAAGAAGAAATTACTTTAGATGACGCAAAGGCTGTAATTAGTAGCGAAATTATGGCAAACGGTAGCGATTTGGCTATGTATTACTCTAAAAAAGATTATAATAATTTTTTAAAAGAGCTTAGCATATTGCAAAAACAAAATATTAACGAAGTTCTAATTATTAGGGCATTAATTAGGCATTATATAAATTTATATATAGTTCTATCAAAGGTAAAAAACGGGGAACGGGTTGAAACGGCAATTAAATCATTATCGCCACCGATTTTTTATCAATATATTAATGATTTTACAAAAGTAGCAAATGGTCTTAGTTTAGCCGAATGCTTAGAAACTTTAAAAAAACTGCAGCAAGCAGAAGTGGATTATAAGTTAAATCCTGCTAGCTTTGACCTATTCCAGAAGATATATACTCCGAGTAAATGAAAAGTTGCTATACGAAGGTCAATTTCAGAAAGAGCAAGGAGTTTGTAAGCCGAGGAGCGGAGCGTATACTTAATACGTGAGCATCCGAGGTCTTACAAAAACGACGCAGCCAATTTTTGAAATTCTACCTGAGTATATTATGCCAAGACCTGATTTTTCTAACAATTACGATCAAATTCATGAGATTATTAGAGTTAACCATGCCGGAGAATATGGGGCAAAAAGAATTTATCAAGGACAATTAAAATATGCTAAGAATGATCATAATCTAATCAACGAAATGCTTGAGCAGGAGCTAGTACATTTAAATTATTTTGAAAAACAGCTATTAGAAAGAAAAATACGACCGACTGCCTTATTATTTTTATGGCATCATTTAGGATTTTTGCTTGGCTGTATTTCTGCCAAAATAGGTGAAAAAACCGCAATGTTAGTTACCCAAAGCGTGGAAGAAGTAATAGAAAAGCACTATAAACAACAAATAGATTATTTAAGCGATAGAAATACCGAACCGAAATTATTAGAAAAAATAACTAAGTTTAGGCTTGATGAGATTGAGCATAAAGATATTGCTATAGTAAATGATAGCGAGCAAGCCATATTTGCAGAACTTACAAGTAAAATAGTTAAAACAATCTGCCGAACTGCTATTAGATTAAGTAAAAAGATTTAAATTACAACTTTTAGCAATATAAAATCATTCACCAAGCAATTTTAAATAATCTTCTACATTATCTGTCAAATAAACTTTATTTCCGTCAGTATCATCGAATATTATGTATTCTTTATATTCTTCGGCTCTTCTATAATATTTTTCACTTTCTGCAATATCACCGAGTTGTTTATAATAAAATCCTATATTTTCTAGTTTATTTGCTATATCTTGATTATCGTATCCATACTCCGATGCTGCAATTATCTCAAGGTCTACTAAATATATTTCTAATAAATCCTTAGCTTCCTGCTCATGGTTACATTCGGTAATTTTTTGAAGCTCTTGAAGCATAGATAAGAAATATTGAAGCATAATTCAAAGATTAGAGTTTATTAATTTGCAACCTATATACTCAAATACTAATAAATATTTCAGTTTATTCTATAGTTTGCAGTGAACGGGGTGCCAGGGGCTAAGCTCCGCTGTTGAAAAACAACAACCTCCATTATATTTCATGATTTTACTCACTTATAATAATAGACCCCTGGCATAACTTATACTCAAGTTTGACAGCTTGGTCTTGCAACAATGGAGCTTAAACATCATTAGCGGTTCTTTATATTAGTTGAATAATCTAAAGAGTCAAGAAATTTTAGTTACCATATTGATAAAAAATTTAATTTTTAGTTACAAAATTTCATTTTTTATATTTTTGAATAGTATTTTGGGTAAAAATTTGCTTTTAGATCAATAATAATTTATATTTAAATTTCAGATACTAAACCAAATTATGCTTATAATTAGAAATATAAAATAGAATATGAGTCAAAAAATAATTTTAAATAATTTAAATCCTACTAAGTCGCATTTATTTCATATAGTCGATCCGAGTCCTTGGCCTGTTTTGACTTCATTGGCATTGCTTATTTTAGCTCTTGGCGGCATTTCCTTTATGCACGAATATAAATTCAACCATTATATCCTAGCTTTTGGGGTTATTTCGGTAGTTTATTGTTTATATAGTTGGTGGAAAGATGTAGTCAAAGAAGGAATCAAAGATCATAGTCATACTACACCAGTTAGACAAGGTTTAAGAATAGGTATGGCTTTGTTTATTTTAACGGAAATAATGTTTTTTGGAGTATTTTTTACTTCTTTTTTCAAATCAAGCCTATCACCAGTCGGTATTCTAGACGGCGTATGGGTAGTAAAAGAAGGCATTTGGCCTCCTCCGACAATTAAAACTTTTGATCCTTTTGACATTCCTTTTATTAATACTTTAATATTATTATTATCCGGTACTACCGTTACTTGGGCTCATTATGCCGTGGAAGAACAAAATAAACAAGATTGCGTAACTGCTCTCGGTTTTACAATATTACTAGGAATATTTTTTACCGGCATGCAAGCCTATGAGTATCATCACGCAGCATTCAAATTCACCGACGGTATATATGCTTCTAATTTTTATATTGCTACAGGCTTTCACGGGGCTCACGTTATTATAGGTACCGTATTTTTAATAATTTGCTACTTTAGAGCAAAAAGAGGAGATTTTACCACGGAAGGTAACGGACATCTAGGCTTTGAATTTGCCGCTTGGTATTGGCATTTTGTAGATGTGGTTTGGTTATTTTTATTTACGTTTGTTTATATATTCGGTCGCTAAATCGTTCATTGTAATTCTGTGTATAAATTAAAGTTGTGATTATAATGTTACTTAAAATAAGAATTTTTGTAATAATTTAATATTTAATTAGAGTTGCATATATTTATAAGTTGCTTTATATATAAAAAGACTATACATTATATCTTAAATGTTAACTATTCTATTGAGGTAAAACTATGAATTTAAACTTTCGTAAATTAAACGAAGAATTTGATTACAATTTATCGCTACGTATATTATTCACTCTTATAACTGTAGCTATTATAACAATGTCTTTTGATGTTTTAGCAACTAGCACAACCGATCCTGTAGGTAATGCATTATGTAAGGTAATTAACATATTTAGAGGTAATACTGCCAAAGGCATCGCGGTAGTAGGTATAATCGTTTTAGGTATACAAACTCTTAGAGGTAAATTACAATGGGAAGTAGCTTTAGTTATAGTTACTGCTATTATTATACTATTTAAAGCTCCGGATATTGTAAATATGGTATCAGGAGAAAGTGCCAGTGCCTGTATGAGCATTAGTTAATTAAATTTATTAATTGTAATACCCTGTAGGCCAGAGCTTGCGGGGTATTATAATATTCTCTATTATTCTAATATTTTCCTTCAACATATTCTTCAATATTTATATCATGTTAATTAACAAAAATACAAAGTTTATAAAATTTAAAAATTGAATTCTTGAAATTATATAAACTGGTATGTATATTTAGATATTAACTGAATTCAAGTTCTTATGAAATTAGCAAAATTATTATGTATCCTGTTCCTTACTTCTTTATCTTTAATCGGCTGTAAAAGTAAAAAAAATAATGATGATATAGTAACCCCTATCCCTAAACTTTATAATGAAGGCATAACTTTATTAGAAAAGAAAAAATATACGAAAGCTGCCGAAGAATTCGGAAAAGTTTTTTATCAGCATCCCGGAGATCAGCTCACTCCGCAAGCAGAATTAATGCAATCCTATTCGTTATTCTTAGCTTCTCAGTACGAAGAAGCAGTAGATGTACTTGATGTTTTCATCAATTTACATCCTGCAAATATCGATATTGCTTATGCATATTATCTTAAGGCTTTATCGTATTATATGTTAATTTCCGATGTAAACCATGATCAATCTAAAACTTTCTTAGCTAAAGATAGCTTTGAAGAAGTGATAGAAAGATTCCCGAATACTAAATATGCTATCGATTCATCTTTAAAAATTGATCTGGTAAATGATCATTTAGCCGGCAAAGAAATTACGATAGGACGGTTTTATTTAAAGAAAAAGAACCCGATGGCTGCGATTAATAGATTTGAGGAAGTAATCGACAATTATCAAACAACCTCCCATTCAATTGAAGCCCTTTATCGTTTGACCGAGAGTTATATGATGCTTGGGCTGCCTGAGGAAGCAAAAAAATATGCTTCGGTATTAGGTCATAATTATCCTAATAGCCAGTGGTATAGTTATGCGTATAAACTAGTCAAATAGTAGTAAATATGAAAAGGAGCTATACGAAGCTCAATTTAGAAAAGAGCAAGGAGTTTGTAAACCGAGAAGCGGAGCGTACTATAAGGTTTACGAAGACGACGTATAGCAAAAAGCATTAAGGTATAGACATTAAATTTCAAAGCGAGCTTGCACAACGTACACTTAGTACGTGAGCACAAGCGAGACTTGCAAAATTTATTGTATAGACCTTAATGGTTGAAGCTATAGCCAATTTTTCAAATTCAGCGAGTATATAACTATGTTTCAGAGTCTCTCAGTCAAGAATTTCATTCTGATAGACGAGCTGGAAATCGAATTTACTAAAGGCTTATGTGTTATTACCGGCGAGACGGGTGCCGGTAAATCTATTCTGCTCGATGCTATTTTATTTTGCTTAGGTTATAAAACTTCAAGTACCGGCATTATCAAGCACGGAAAAGATTATACGGCAGTTAATATAGTTTTTTCGTTAAATGAAGAAATAAAAAACTTTTTGGTGCAGAATTTCATTGAATTAGAAGAATCGCTACTTATAAAATGCGTACAGAAAGCAGAAGGACGAAAGAATTTCTTTATTAACAATCAAGTAGTTAATAAGGCTATTATGCAGCAATTAGCTACTTACTTATTCGAACTGCACGGACAGAACAATAATATCTCTCTTTTAGAACTAGCTACTCAGCGTGATATTTTAGACAGCTTCGGCGATCTTCTAGAACTTCGCACGCAACTTTCTAAATCCTATCAAAGCTGGCAAAATATTCGTAATGAAATTGCCGAAATAGCACTTAAGCAAAATTCTATAGAACAGGAAATTGATTATTTAAGCTTCGTTACAAGCGAACTAACCAAACTAAATGTCCAGACAGGTGAAGAGGAGCAGCTAACAAATATACGAAAAGATTTGCAGAATAAAGATAAGGATTTGCAAATAATAAAAGATATTCTTGCACAAATTAACAATCCTGAAATAAACACCTCCATAAGCAAAGCAGAAAAACTATTAGCAAAGCAAAGCCAAAACGAACAATTTACAAATATTTCTACAAGCCTTGAAGAAGCTTATAATAATTTAGAAAAAGCTAGACAAAACTTATCAAATCTTCTAGAAAATTTTAATCATTTAGACTATAACCTTGAAGATGTAGAAGAAAGGTTATTTGCTATAAAGGCAATGAGCCGTAAATATAATGTTTCGGCTGATGAGATCAAAGCATTTTTAGAGAAATCGTTAAATCAACTAGGCAACTTAAAAGGTAAAATAGCAAACCAAGCAGAGCTGGAAGCACAAGAAATAAAGTTAAATACCGAATATTATAAAATTGCAAAAGATTTATCCGTAAAACGTCTTACTGCGGCAAAACGCCTTGAAGAAGTATTGCATCATGAATTAAAGCAGCTAAAAATGGAAAAAGCAACTTTCCAAGTGAATATATTAGAGCGAAAAGAATCGACGGCAAACGGCATTGACGATATAATTTTTAAAGCTTCTACTAACCCGGGAATGGCAGCCGAAGCCATTAATAAAATTGCTTCCGGCGGTGAATTATCAAGATTTATGCTTGCTTTAAAAACTTCTTTGTTTAATAAGATGGTTAAACCTGCTATTATATTCGATGAAATAGATGTCGGGATCGGCGGCGAGGTTGCGGATAAAGTCGGCGAGAGGCTTAAAAAGCTGAGCTCAGCTACGCAGGTAATAGTTATTACGCACCAGCCGCAAGTAGCAGGTAAAGCTGATTTGCATATAAAAATTGAGAAAACGCAGTTAGAAAAAGAAACAAAAGTAACGTTAAAAGCTTTAGATTTAGAGGAAAGACAGAAGGAAATTGCCCGCATGATTTCCGGTAAGACAATCACCGAGGCAAGCTTAAAAGCAGCAAAGGAGTTGTTGCATTTGTAGTAGGCATTAGCGATACGATTTTATGTCATTCCCGCGAAAGCGGGAATCCAGGAAAAATAATAAAAAAATTCTGTGAGCCAGAATTTTTTACTGGATTGCTTCGTCAATTACTTCGTAATTTCCTCGCAATGACGGGTAAAAATTATCCACGCAACAACGCCGCCACGGGATGACAATAGGAGAAACATGAACAACAATTACACAAAACTAGAAAACGAGCTTGGGGTTATCTCACATTTTAATAACATCCTAAATATATTATACTGGGATATAGCCGTAAATATGCCTATAGGATCGGGTGAGAGTAGGACAAACGAAATAGTATCCCTAACGTCGCTTGTGCATTCTATGCTCAAATCACCTACTCTCAAAGAGTACGTAGCTAAAGCAAAAGAAGAGTCAAAAAATCTTAATGAGTGGCAGAACGGCAATATTAGGGAGATCGAGCGAAAAATATTAGATGCAAATTGTATCGATGACGAGCTGCAAAAGAGATTAGTAGCAGCTACTAACAAAGCCGAGCTTGTTTGGCGCAGCGCAAGAGAGACTAACGATTATGATTTATTTAAACCTCATTTGCAGAAAGTTTTAGATTATACGAAAGAAGTAGCAAAAGCACGTAGCATGGCTTTTAATTGCAAGCCCTACGATGCGTTAATCGATATGTATGACCCGAGCAGAACAAGCAGCGAAATCAAAAAAGTTTTTTCATATGTTAAGGAAAATCTTAACCAGCTTATCGGGAAAGTTCTAGAAAAGCAAAAAAGCGAAAAAGAGCTTGCCAAAAGTAGCGAATTAAGCCCTGAGATACAAAAACGCATCGGCAAGCGTATTATGGATATTATGCAGTTTGATAGCACAAAAGGACGCTTAGACGAATCGACACATCCTTTTTGCGGCGGAACGCCAAATGATATACGTTTAACTACTAGGTACGATAAAAATGATTTTATCAGCGGTCTAATGGGAATTATCCACGAAACGGGACATGCTTTATATGAGCAAAATTTACCGGATGACTATAAAGACCAACCTGTAGGAAAAGCGAAAGGAATGCCATTTCATGAAAGCCAATCTTTATTTATGGAAATGCAGGTAGGTAGATCAAGAGAATTTACGGAGTTTTTAGCTAAATTACTTCACGATGAGTTTAACCTCAAAGGCAACGAGTATTCAGCCGATAACTTATATAGGCAAATTACTAAAGTTAAACCTGATTTTATAAGAGTCAATGCAGACGAAGTAACTTACCCGATGCATGTAATATTACGGTTTGAGATTGAGGAATTACTTATAGAAGGTGATTTAAGCCTTGATGAATTGCCAAGTTTTTGGGATAGTAAAATGCAGGAATATTTAGGCATCAAACCAACAAATTTTAGCGAAGGTTGCTTGCAAGATATTCATTGGTCGGGCGGAAGTTTCGGCTATTTCCCTGCTTATACAAACGGTGCAATCATCGCATCTATGGTAATGAAGAAAGTAAAAGAAACTTACAAAAACGTAAAAGATGATATTTTAAAAGGTAACTTTAGTAATTTAAATGATTATATGAATAAGAATTTCAGAAATTTCGGTTCATTAAAAGATTCGGCAGGTTTACTAAAAAGTGCTAGCGGCGAGGACAAAATAAATCCTGAAGTGTTTATTAAATACTTAGAGGAAAAGTATTTGTAGGGATATGGCTTTATGTCATTCCCGTGGAGGCATTGTTGAATTTGTCATCCCGCGACTTGATCGGTGTTGTTGCATGGCTCGTTTTTCTTCTGTCATCCCGCGACTTGATCGCGGGATCTAGTAAAACCTATAAAAATTTATTTTTATAGGTTTATTTTATGAATATTTTTTACTGGACCCCGTGGTCAAGCCACGGGGTGACAGAGTAGGCTTTGCCTTTCCTCACAATAACGTTTGATGACAATAAACAAAATAAAACAAACAATATGGAAGAATATTTAAAAAAAACAGGTTTTTTATTTGGTGGGAACGCTGTTTTTATTGAAGAATTATATCGGCAATATTTAGCAAACCCTGCTTCAGTGGATCAAACTTGGCAAGATTTCTTTGCCAATATTAAAGATAATAATATTTTACTCAATAAAAGTACTGCCAAAGTCATTCAGCCGATAGCTGAAGAAAATAAAAAACAACCATTACCTAATAATCTATCTTCTGAGGTCTTAAATAATTTCAGAGCTAAAGAAATGCTAAACGCTTACCGCAGTCGTGGGCATTACCTAGCAAAACTTGATCCACTTGGGCTTGAAATAGTTAAAACAAAAAACGAATTAAAACTAAATCTTGAAGATTTTGAGTTTGATAATAATGAGCTAGAAGAAAATATTAATATAACTAATGAATTTACGGGTAAGTTATCTGAGTTAGCTAATAAACTTAATCAAATTTATACCGGTTCTATAGGAGCAGAATTTGAGCAGTTAACAAGCGACGAGGAAAAAAATTGGTTATATAATAAGTTAGAATCTACAAACTCTGCATTTTCTGCCGAAGAAAAGAAAAATATCCTAAATGATTTAGTAGAGGTGGAAGGGTTCGAGCAATATCTACATACAAAATTCCCGGGAGCTAAGCGTTTTTCCGTTGAGGGTGGTGATTCTTCAATAGTTGCGATGACTAAAGCTATCGATTTATCCTTGCACCAAGGCACTATGGAAATCGTGATAGGTATGGCACATAGAGGCAGGCTAAATACGTTAACTAAAGTGGTAGGCAAACCTTACAAAGCCGTTATTGCAGGTTTTATAAGCGGCAGCGTATTTCCTGATGAATTAAATGTTTCAGGTGACGTAAAATATCATTTAGGCTATTCATCGGACAGAGTCATAGGCGATAAGCAGATACATTTATCACTTGCCGATAATCCTTCACATTTAGAAGCGGTAAACCCGATCGTTGCAGGAAAAGTAAGGGCAAAACAAGATATTCTTAAAGATACTAACCGCAGCAAAGTTAAAGCGATTTTAGTCCACGGCGATGCAGCTTTTTGCGGTCAAGGCGTGGTTGCGGAATGCTTATCGATGTCGCCGCTTGCTGCTTATGATATTGGCGGAGTGCTGCATTTCGTAATTAATAACCAGCTAGGTTTTACGGCAAATGCTGCCGACACTAGGGCTAGCAGATATTCTACCGAATTTGCTAAAATAATAGCAGCACCGATTTTGCATGTTAACGGCGATGATATAGAAGCAGTTTTAAAAGCTACCAATATTGCGGTAGAATATAGGCAAAAATTCGGCAAGGATGTTGTCGTAGAAATCATTTGTTACCGAAAATACGGGCATAATGAGGGCGATGAGCCGATGTATACACAAGGTAAAATGTATAACATCATCAAGAGCAAGCTAACCCCTGGAAATATTTACGCAAATGAACTAGTCAAAAACGGCGTAATTAATAATGATTATTTTGCTAAGTTAAAAGAGCAGTTTAAAGCAAAGCTCGATCAAGAATATGAACAAGCCAAAAATTATAAACCAGAAGCCCATTTTTTAGAGGGGTTATGGCAAAATATTACTCGTACCAGCACACAAGTGGCAGTAACGGGAATAGATAAAAAAACCTTACAAAATTTAGGTATCAAATTATGCGACGTGCCGAAAAATTTTGTCGTAAATCCAAAGCTTGTAAAATTATTCGATGCACGCAAAGCTACGTTATCAACAGATCAGCCTATTGATTGGGCGACGGCAGAACAGTTAGCTTTTGCAAGCTTACTTACCTCAGGTACAAATATAAGATTAACCGGACAAGATTGCGGACGAGGAACTTTCTCACATCGTCATTCAGTGTTACATAGTCAAGTTGACGATACTACTTATATACCTTTAAATAATCTATCGGAAAACCAAGCAAAATATGAGGTTGCAGATAGTAATTTATCCGAATATGCGGTTCTCGGTTTCGAGTATGGCTATTCACTTGCGAATCCTAAAAATTTAGTTTTATGGGAAGCACAATTCGGGGATTTTGCTAACGGGGCTCAAATTATTTTTGACCAATTTATTTCAAGCAGTGAAACGAAATGGCTACGTATGAGCGGACTTGTAGTTTTATTACCGCATGCATTTGAGGGTCAAGGTCCGGAACATAGCTCGGCAAGGCTTGAGAGATTCTTGCAACTTGCTGCCGAGGATAATATGTATGTTACCTATCCGACTACGCCGGCTTCAATCTTCCATTTGCTTCGTCGTCAAATGCTTGATACGATCCGCAAACCTCTAATAGTTATGTCGCCGAAATCTTTATTACGTCATAAAAATGCGGTTTCTAAACTTGACGAGCTGGGTGATAATACCACTTTCTTACCGGTTTTAGATGAGGTAAATAAACTAGATGCAAGCAATGTTACTAAAGTAATTTTGTGTAGCGGTAAGGTATATTACGATTTATATGAAATGCGTGGTAATAACAGTAATATAGCTATTATAAGATTAGAGCAATTATATCCATTTGAAAAAAATGTTGTAGTAGAGCTATTAAAAAAATATAATAAAGCAAAAGAATTTATTTGGTGCCAAGAAGAGCCAATGAATATGGGAGCTTGGAGGTTTATAGTTTCTCACCTTAATAATGCTTTAAAAGAAGCAGGAATTAATAACGAATTTAAATATATAGGTAGAGAAGAATCGGCATCTCCAGCAGTCGGCTCACTGCAAACACATAACAAGCAACAGGAGAGGTTATTAAAGGAAGCATTAGGATTCGATGCTATTTCTGCGTAGATCAGCTTTACCTCTGTCACCCCGTGGAGGTCTTGTTGCGTGGATTGAAAAACGCCCTTGGTGTCATACCGTGGCTTGTCCACGGTATCCAGAAAAAAATATTTAATAAAATGAAACATATAAAAAACTAAATTTTTTATATGTTTAACTGGATCCCGTGAATAAATCACGGGATGACAGAGGTAAAAATTATCCACACAACAAAGCCCCCCGTGGCTTGTCCACGGGGTCCAGTTAAAAATACTATTAGTATTTTTATTTGTTTTCTGGATGCCGTGATCAAGTCACGGCATGACATTTAACTATTAGGAGTAAAATAAATTATGAGTGTTAAAATTATAGTACCATCACTTGGGGAATCAGTAACAGAAGCTACTATTGCTAAATGGTATAAGAAAGAAGGGGATTCCGTCAAAACTGATGAGTTACTGCTAGAAATCGAAACAGAAAAAGTAACGCTGGAAGTTAATTCCCCTTGCAACGGTACTATAGGCAAAATAGTAAAAGTCAACGGTTCAAACGTTGCGGTCGGTGAAGAGATAGGCGAAATAAATGAGGGCGAAGCTTCAGCGAATGCAAGCAGTAACGAAGCTCCTAAACCTCAAACAACTGCACCGGTTGCAGAAAGACCAGCTATGGCTGCTGCCAATAACACTCTTGCTCCTTCGGTACAAAAATTAGTTACCGAAAATAAGCTTGATCCGAATAATATAAAAGGTACAGGAAAAGACGGCAGAATTACCAAAGGCGATGTGCTGGAAACTATGAGTTCCCCTACCCCTGTAGCTACTACCTCTTCAGCAAGCAAAACAAATGAAGAAAGAGTACAACGGGTGCGTATGTCACGCTTACGTAAAACCATTGCACAACGCCTAAAAGATTCCCAGAATACGGCAGCTATTTTGACTACTTTCAACGAAATCGATATGTCAAAAGTTATAGCTCTGCGTAGCAAATATAAAGACGAATTTGAGAAAAAGCACGGCGTGAAACTTGGTTTTATGTCTTTCTTCGTAAAAGCAACTGTTGAAGCTTTGAAAGCTATTCCGTCGGTAAATGCCGAAATAGATGGTGATGATTTAGTTTATAAAAATTATTACGATATAGGCGTTGCGGTAGGTACTGAACAAGGTCTTGTCGTACCTGTTGTTAGAGATGCCGATAAAATGGGATTTGCAGATGTTGAAAAAGCAATAGGAACTTTGGCTAAAAAAGCAAGAGACGGTAAGCTTTCTATGGCTGATTTATCCGGCGGTACGTTCTCGATTTCTAACGGCGGCGTATATGGTTCGTTATTATCTACACCGATTATTAATCCGCCTCAATCCGGTATTTTAGGCTTACATAAAACCGAAGATAGAGCTATAGTTATAGACGGTAAAATTGAAGTACGCCCAATGATGTATATCGCATTATCTTACGATCATCGTATTATTGACGGAAAAGAAGGAGTTTCATTTTTAGTAAAAATTAAAGAGCTTATTGAAAGCCCAGAGAAATTATTATTAAATTTGTAAAAAGAATATAATAATGATAAAATGCACTCGTCGTATTGAGTTCGATGCCGGACATAGAATTATCGGGCATCAAAATAAATGCCAATTTTTGCATGGTCACCGCTACGTTCTTGAAGTAACTATAGCATCAAATAATACTGATGAACTCGGTATGGTAGTAGATTTCGGTTTAATTAAAGATTTAGCTAAAAACTGGATAGACAAAAATTTTGATCATAGTTTAATCTTGCATCAAGATGACAAGGAAATTGGGCAGCAAATAGAAAATTATACCAAGCAAAAAATATATTATTTGCAAAATAATCCAACTGCAGAAAATATTGCTCTGCATTTAAAGAATGAGATTTTTCCTAAACTATTTATAAATCAAAATTTCTCTGTCTCTAGTCTTAAATTGTTTGAAACGCCTAATTGTTTTGTTGAGGTTTAAAGGCGTGTCAGAGTACTGTTTGATGTTAACTACTACTAACGATTTATCAATTACCAAAAAAATAACTAATGTTTTGTTAGAATCAAATCTTGCTGCCTGCATACAAATCGATGATGTTAAAAGTTATTTTAAATGGAATAAAAAAATAGCTTTTGAAAAAGAATATAGACTTATAATTAAAGCAAAATCCTCTAATTACGTAGAAATTGAAGCTAAAATTCTTGAGATTCATAATTACGAATTACCGCAAATAATCAAAATAAATATTGACTGCGGCTTTCAAAAGTACTTAGAATGGATTAATCAAAATAATAAATAAACCTATGGTTGAGTAATTTAAATTTAAAATAAGCGAAGTAAACTATGAAATTATGGCAAAAAGTTACCTTAGGGTTAATCTTAGGTATTATATTCGGTATTTATTTACCGGAATATGTTAATTATATTAAGCCAATCGGTGACATATTTTTACGCTTAATAAAAATGATCATTGCCCCGCTAATTTTCTTTAGCTTGGTTTCAGGTATCACTAGCATGAATGATACCTCTGCTCTTGGCAGAGTAGGCATGAAATCTGTAGCAGCTTTTCTAGGCACTACTTTCTTTGCTACGGTTTTCGGGCTTGCGGTTGCTTTGGTATTAAAACCGGGAGTAGGTATGCATATAGATTTTACTCCTTCAAGCAATATAGAAAGAACCTCCTTTAATATAATAGATTTCTTTGTAAATGTAGTACCCGACAATGCTGTTGGGGCTTTTGCAAATGGTAACGTGCTGCAAGTTGTATTCTTTGCGGTGTTTGTCGGTATTACCTTAAATAAAATGAAATCCGCTGCCGAACCTCTTACCGATTTAGTTCATTTAATGTCAAAATTGATATTAAAAATGATCTCCTTTGTTATTCAATTATCGCCTTACGGTGCTTTCGCTTTAACAGGTTGGATTGTAGGTACGCAAGGCATAGAGGTAATGATAAGCCTCTCAAAACTTGTTATAGCGGTAGTCGTTGCAATGACATTACAATATTTAGTTTTTGGAGTACTTATTTATGCATTTTGCCGAGTTTCCCCTATACCTTTTTACAAAAAAAGTTTTGAGTATCAGATACTTGCTTTTTCTACCTCAAGTAGTAAAGCAACACTTGCTACTACTATGCAGATTTGTCGTGAGAAATTAGGTATTTCAGATGCAAGTACTTCATTTGTACTACCGATCGGAGCATCGATTAATATGGACGGATTTGCTATAAACTTATCGCTTACTACTATATTTTTTGCACAGATGATGGGGGTAACGCTTGCTCCGCATGATTACTTAGTAATTATTTTAACTTCAACATTGGGTTCTATTGGCGGTGCAGGCATCCCGGGGGCTTCTTTAATAATGTTGCCTATGGTTCTTTCTTCCGTACATTTACCGATTGAAGGAGTAGCGATGATTGCAGGAATCGACCGAATCCTAGATATGCTCCGCACTACGATCAATATCACGGGTGATGCAACGATTACTATGCTTGTTGATAACAGCGAGGGGACTTTGGATAAAGAAGTATATTTGTCTTAAAAAGATTAATATTGCGAGGAAAAACCTGTATTGTTGCATGGCTCTGGATGTCATTCCCGCGTGGCATTGTTGCGCGGATACCGGAGTCGTCATTGCGAGGAGCGAAGCATTGCTGCAATCCAGAAAAATAATGAAAATTCTGTAAGCCAGAGTTTTTTACTGGATTGCTTCGTCAATTGCTACGCAATTTCCTCGCAATGACGATTTGGTAAACCTGCGACTTAGTGCAACGCTCTAATCTTCTTCGATAGCTTCAACTTCTACAACTTCAGGAACAAAATGTTTAAGCATCGATTCAATGCCGTTTTTTAAGGTAATAGTAGAGCTAGGGCAACCACGACACGCACCATGTAATGCTAACTTCACTATACCATTCTCAAAACCTTTATAGATTATATCACCGCCGTCTTGAGCCACAGATGGACGCACCCTAGTCTCAATAATTTCGATAATTTGTTTCTCTATATCCGAAAGCCCTTCAAGATTTATATTTTCTGATTGGGTATTTTCTTCAAATATCTGCATTCCTGCAACAAAATGATCCATGATAATCATCAAAACTTCCGGCTTTATGACTTGCCAATCGCTTCCGGCTTGTTTAGTAACGGTTATAAAATCACTACCGAAAAATATTGATTTTACATTATTAATACTAAATAACGACTCTGCAAGTTTGCTTTTGCCTTTTACTTCAGCTTGCTCACTAAAAAATATAGGCTGAGTGCTTATTTCCTGCCCGGGAAAAAACTTTATCGCATCAGGATTTGGGGTATCTTCGGTTTGAATAAACATAATTAAATCACATCAATAAATTTGCTATATTATATATTAATTTATAATTTAGGCAAATATCTAATCAACATATAAGCGGGGATAAAGCAAAACCCTGCTACGGCAAAAAAATAATTCCAGCCTAGATAAGTCGCTGCATAGCCGGAAATACTGCCAAATAATATAGTGCTGATATAAGCAATAGAAGTAATCAAAGCAATTTGGGTTATGCAATATTTGGAGCTGCAACATCTTAATTGATAGGAAAAAAACGGTGACATAGTAAGCCCTTTCGTAAATTCTTGAAAAAATACCGCTAGATACAAACTTGTAATATTTTGACTGTAAAAATATAAAAATAAAAAAGACATGCTAGATAAAGCATGAGAAACTAATACTCTTTTAAAAATATATGCGTATTCATATTTTCGGCATAAAAAACCGCCTATAAAACCTCCAAGAATTGCGGCACACATCCCAAAAGCCTTATAGCCGAGGGCTAAATCTTTTTTTGTATAGCCGATATCAAGGTAAAACATATTCGGCATAACCGAGAGAAAATTATCCTGCAAGCGGTATAAAAGCATAAAGCTCACAATTATGAGCCATTTAGGCTTCCTAATAAAGTCATAAAAAGCGTACCAAAATTTATCGAAATCGCCTATATCTGCTTTTTCTTTGAATTTAAGAGGATAGAAAATAATTAATAATAATGACGGTACGCATAAAATTGCCATTATGCGGTACACATCCTGCCACGATATAATAGTCGATAAATATAAGGCACCCGAACCAGATACAAGTATGCCGATTCTAAAACCGCTAGTACAAGCTGCTTCGCTTATTCCCCAATTTTTATTTGTAATCAATAACATTTGGGAAGATTGCAAAAGCATATCATAAATAGAGGATAAAAATGCTAAAGCTACCAAACATAAAGCGAATGGTATAAAATTAGTAGTAGGATTAAAACCGGTTAGAACATATACGCAACAAATACAACTAAGCAGTGCTAAAATTAAGCAATATTTGTATCCATTTTTACTTGAAGGTGCAAAGCTTATTTTCTCAAGCAAAGGCCCCCATAGAAATTTAAATATATGGATAAAATTAACTAGAGTAAAAAGACCGATAGTAATTTTATCAAAACCTGATTCCCGCAACCAAAAGGAAAGTGTAGAGCCGGTAAGTAAGTAAATTAAACCACCCGGAAAAGAAATGATTAATATAAATAAAATATTAAATATGTATTGTAGTCGTGCAAAATTTAAATTTATGAATTTATCCTCCTCATGATTTATGACTATTGATGTCATTGTGGCGTGTGGTGGTGTATACTCGCTGAATTTGAAAAATTGGCTGCGTCGTCTTTGTAAGCCTTCAGATGCTCACGTACTATATAGTACGCTCCGCTCCTCGGCTTACAGCCTCCTTGCTCTTTTCCAAATTGAGCTTCGTCTACCTACTCTTCATTTATTAGCAGTATATGGTGCGTGGATCGATTTTCCCGTCATTGCGAGAAGCATAGCGACGAAGCAATCTCAGGAGTCTTGTAATATTTCATGAGATTGCCGCACGAGCGATGCTCGTTCGCAATGACGATTAGGTATCCATGCTTCGCTCATTCGCAATGACAATTAGACAAACAACGAATTACGATGCTTTGCTACTTCTTTTTTGACCGTAATTACTACCGCCTTCAAAACTTCTTTTTCCGTTAAAAGAACCGAATCTTTTATTAGAACCATCCGCTCTTTTATTAGCTCCGTCAGTTCTTCTATCATTACCGAACGATCTTTTACGACCGTTTTTTGCATTTTTGAAATCGCTTCGAGGCGTAGATTCACCTTGATTTACCAAACGATCAATAGCACGCCATCTAATAACGTCATCAGGCGAAATAAACGATAACGCATTACCGGTAGCACCTGCTCTACCTGTTCTACCTATTCTATGGAGATAATCTTCCGGACACATCGGTAAATCATAATTAATTACATGTTGCGTATGCGGAATATCAAGACCGCGAGCAGCCACATCGGTTGCTACCATTATTCTATGGTTTGACTTGCGGAACGATAAAATTACTCTATCACGCTGACGCTGACTTAAATCACCGTGTATAGCTTCTGCTTTATGGTTCTCGTATCTTAGCATTTTAGCTAATTGATCTGCGGATCTTTTAGTTTTCACAAAAATAATTATTGATCCTTCACGATTACCTAGCTGCTTGTTGAGTTCGGTAAATTTTTCTTTATCGGAAATATGTAAGGATTCTTGCTTTATTTCTGCCGCCGCTTTATTAGTAGCACCAACCGTAATACGAATAGGATTATTTACATATTTTTGTGAAAGAGCAATAATATGTTTCGGCATGGTAGCAGAGAACATTAACACTTGTCTCTTTTCCGGTAAAAATTTATTGATTTCTTCTAGCTGCTCTTTCATTCCCATATCAAGCATTCTATCCATTTCGTCAAGCACGGTTATGCCTATACGATCGATTATTAAACTTCCGCGGTTTAAATGATCGATAATACGCCCGGGCGTTCCGATGACTACTTTAGGGTTTTTCTTTAGCTGCATAAACTGCTTAGGCATAGGCTCGCCGCCTATTAAAACGGCACTATTCATTTTGAAAGATGCCGTTACTTTATTTAAAGTAGTAGATATTTGTGTAGCAAGTTCTCTTGTCGGCACAAGCACTAAAGTCGTAGTTTTATCTTTAATAAAAGAATTAATTACAGGCAGTAAATAAGCAAGCGTTTTCCCTGACCCTGTTTGGCTAGAAGCAAGTATGTCCGATCCTGCCATTGCAACCGGAATTGATTGTTTTTGTATTTCCGTAGGCTCAGTTATATTCATTTTCTCAAGTGCAATAACTAATTCTTCAGGTAAATTAAAATTTTTCATTATATAGTCCTATAAAGTTTAAATTAAGACATGCACATTATTGATTGTATAAAAATAACTAAAGCCACTTCATACAGCTTCAACCATTAAGCTCTTGACACTAAATTTTGCAAGATTCGCTTATATTCACGTATTTAAGTATACGCTCCGTTAAGCTCACTTTTAAATTTAATGCCAATACCATAATGCTTTTTGCTGTACTATAAAAATACGTTACAATTATTCTAGCCGGTACAATTAAGCCGTACTATAAATATTGCTTTTAAATATGATTAAATAGCTTTAATACTAAAAAACTATATAGGTTATTATAAGACAAAAACAAAATATTACTATTTTGATAAGGTGACGAGGCTATCCAAAATTATAAAAATTTTGGATAGTTGCTTTTGGTATTATAAAATCTTACTTAACTCTTAGGTTAACGGCAGAAACTTTACCATCTCTGCTGTTTTCTTCGAGATCAAACTCTAATTCTTGCCCTTCATTAAGAGTGCGTAGCCCTACTTTTTCTAGAGCAGTGGTGTGTACGAACACATCTTTGCTACCGTCGTTGGGGGCAATAAATCCGTAACCTTTCGTCGGATTAAACCATTTAACTGTACCTACTTTATTTGTAGTCATAAAAACCTTTATTAGATAGAAATTGCTTTTTGAACTTAAATTATACTTGATAATAAACTAAAGAGCAAACTTATTATTTAATACAAGAATTAATAAAAATCCATTATGCAAAACTACCCTACCTTGCGGCATTTGTCAACAACATGCAAAAGAAAGATTCACTTTCTAAGCTTAATATACCATGTTATTACTATTTTGTCACTATTTTATGTTAATAATCTGAAATTTATATTGATTATCCAGATATAAATTAAATTGTAATAATTACATACATGTAATTTTATAAATAAAAATGCTTGCTTTTTTATATTTTTTTCATTAATCTGTCCACTTAGGTTCTGTGGACATCTCTAAAAAGATTTAATTCTGGCTATTTTTTGCTGCAAATTATAAGATTTTTTTGAAATAAGAATAACTATTCCAGCAAAAATCTTATTAATTTTCGCTAAAAAATATCTCAGAATGGCAAATCAATTAGAAATGTCCACAGAACCTAGCAAATAGATATTATTATCTTCATAAATTGCCCGCGTGATGGAATGGTAGACATAACGGACTTAAAATCCGTGGAGCGTAAGCTCTTGCCGGTTCAAGTCCGGCCGCGGGTACCATTCTTCGATTTTTTACGGTACTTATATAAATTGCTTTATTACCCGATTATGTTTACATCCGTATCTGTAATTTCTGGAAATAAATTTTGTTCATATTCCGATAACTCTTCTATTTCTTTCATTGTATAAGCTTTTCTAGAACAAATTTTAGGATCCCATCTTACTAATTTTGCATACCATATTTCAAGGTCTTTTATATTAAGCGGCTTATTCTTATCATATGCACAATAAACTCCAATTTTGTTTTTTATAAGTTTCTTAAATTCATCTAATTCATCATAAAATTTATCGAGATAATTCTTATATAATTCTAAAGATTTTTCCCCGTGCGGTAGGTTAATTTTTGTATTAGCTCTTAATGCTTTTAATAAGTAGCAAATTTTTAAATGTCCATTCTTAACTGCCGCTATAAAAGGAGGAGGAGAACCAAAATTAACATCAGCCCCTTTGTTTAATAATGCCTCAATAATTTCTATACTACCTACAGATGCTGCTATTGATAAAGGGGAATAGTGGTATATTGGAATACCGTTACTATTTGCCGTTACAGGTTCAATATTAATTTGAACATTGTCTTGTTCTAATAAAAATTTAACTATTTGTAGATTTTTTTTACTAGCGGCACACTGTAATAAATAACCTTCGTTTAATATTTTGTTCGTAATATTTTGTGGAGCATCATAAAAAAATTGTATAAATAAATTGAAATTACCTGATATGACAGCAAATCCCATAGCAATTTCAAAATCGATATCTACTTGATGTATATTAAGTACACTAAATATATTTACGTGATTATTTTTTATCGCATAATACACGGCTGAATTTCTTATATCTTTATCATAATAATTTAATTCCTCTTTCTTAAGAATAGAAGCAATCTTTCTTACCATATCGAATTGTCCACATTTAGATGCTTCTATTAATGGAGTGCTTGCGGGGTTTAGTCCTGAAGACACGGCATGTGGTTTGAAACCAGATGCTAGCAACATTTCAAACATTTTAAAATTGTGTTTTAAAACAGCCACTGAAAGCAAAGGATAATATATTGCATAATATGTTTCATCAGGATCGCAATCACGAAGATCACCGTTAAATTTTTGAAACTGATTAGAATCGATTAATTTTAAAATAAGAGACTTTGCTTCTTTTAGATCGTTATTTCTTACTGCATTGCATAAAGCTTTTTCATCTTCTGTTTCTGCAATATAAAATTTTTTATTATCTGAGAGGGGCATAAAAATTATTTTCTATAATATATTCTATAGTAAATTAATTAGAATTAGGTGCGGTTTATAGGAAATATTTTATTTTTTTAAGTGTGTAGCGAATGCCGCTAATGCTAACCCATTTACGGTATGAGATATGCTCTTAAAAAATTAAAAGATAATGTAGAAATTGCACCTAATTCTAATTAATTTACTATAATATATAATTCGCTAATTTTTGGTTTCAATAATCATGCACAATTATTACAACTAATAATTAAAAATTCTTGACTTATATTGATTATTTATATAAGTTTTATTCGATTTAGCCGATAAAGGATTTATATGGAAGATTTAAGCTCTTGGAAAGAAAAGTTTGAACTATGCGTTTACGCTAAAAAGCTGCTTGATAAAATCGAGTATTTAAATACTAAAACGAAAAATCCTGTAGATATAGAGGAAGTCAGGAAAGGCATATATTATGCCCGTAAATACCATGGCTCTCAGATGCGTCAATCAGGTGAGCCTTATTATTCACACCCGATTGAGGTGGCTATTATACTTGCGGAGTTTGTAGCTGAAGAAGCACCCAAGCTTTATACTGCTATAATGCTGCAAGCTGCATTACTCCATGATACTATCGAAGATACGGAACTAACTGAAGAAACAATTAGAATGCTTTTCGGTAAAGAAGTAGCAAAGCATGTAGAAGGTCTAACTAGAGTAAAACCTTCTGGCAAAATCAGTGCCGAAGAAAGCTTAAACCTATTAATTAAACAAAAAAGATATAGTACAGCACTTATAAAGTTATTTGATAGAGTCCATAATTTACAAACTTTAGGTGCTAAATCACCTGAGAAAATTATAAAAATAGTAAATGAAACCTTTAATACATTTATTGTATCTGCGATGGGAGTACAATATAAAAATCTAGAAAAAACTATTTATACTCTTTGTTGTAAAACTCTATCTATTGAAATGATTGAATATGTGCTTCCGCAAGCTAGACGCTCACATTTAGCTTCTGTAGAGAATACCGATATTCACCAATATCTCTCTCAAGTTTTTCAAAGTGTAACAGCCCCCATAAAAAGCTAAGGGTAACAGGGATAGAAATTAACAATATACCGTATTCTCCGAAAAAACCGACCGCATAAACTAACCCGAACGAGGTTACAATATAAAGCGTAACATGTGAAAGTGCCGTAATAAAGCTAGCATAACGAAACCTTTTAAATATTGGAAAATGCATTAAAAATATAGCTTTTGCAGGTATTGTAGAATGACCGAACACTACGCTAATAATCTGAATTATGTAGATTGTTAACTCTGATTTTGTATTTAAAAGTAACCACGGCACCATGCATAGGAAAGGAATATAAATGATTAGCTTAGCTTTCAGAATCACTAAAGGATGAATTTTTTCCGTTAACCTGATAAATAGGAATAAACCGACTAAGTTAAATATTGATACAATTAGGTTATGATGAATTAAAGCTTCTTTTGTATAATGAAATTGGTCTTTAAGAATATTACCGCAATGAACATAGGAAAAATAAAAGCAAAATGGCCAGCCACAAAAAACCATAAAATAAGCGATTGATGTTTTTCTTGATACTTTTTCTTCCCATGCCGGGTTATTTTTTAACAGGTTTGGATCTTTATTAGCCTTTTCAAGCATACTTAGTAATCTTCGTTTTGCATCGCTAAATTCCGGGGACTCACGTAACGTTACTCTAGCGGCAGAACCGATTAATGCAATTATAGCTCCTAACCAAAAAATCACTCGCCAATTTATACCTAGAGACAGCACTACTTCGGCTACTATAAGCGATACTACCATTCCTACTACACCTGCAAAACCTATATAACCAACTGCTTTATACCTTAACGGCACTGCTATTAATTCAGCAGTATAAAGCTCAGCTCCTATAGATTCCCCGATAGAAGACATCCCTTGCAAAGCTCTACAAATTATGACAACACAGGAAGCAGTGATACCTATTTGAGCATATGTCGGGATGTTTGCGATAATTACGCAGGATAAAGCCATAATCATTGTGGTTACGATAACGGTATGCTTTCTTCCTACCTTATCCCCTATATGCCCAAATAATAAGGCTCCAAGGGGCTTAAGAGCAAAAGTTGAGCAAAATGTAGATGCTGATAAAAGACTACTCATAAATGGATCAAATTTTGGAAAGAATATCTCATTTAATACAACCGACATATGCACGAATAACATTAAATCAAAATATTCTAAAAAAGTGCCTAGTTGTAAGAGAAATATAGCTCCTCTTTGTTCTTTATTTAATCTTATCATGATGATATTTATAATAAATTTTAATAAAATATTTAGGTATTAAGTTTTTCATACCCTAGCATAATTTCTTTATAAAAAATTAAATTGCAAAGAATTTATACTAGTTTATATAAAAGTCAACAGGAATTTTCCTGTTATACGCTAAATATAAAAATAAAGTGCAATTTATTGATTGAAGAGAACGGATAATTTCATTTTAAGAAAAGGGAAATGTTTTGGTAAAGATTGCGTCTGACGTATACTGCTAATAAATGAAAGAGTTGGTAGACGAAGTTTAATTTGGAAAAGAGCAAGAAGACTGTAAGCCGAGGAGCGGAGCGTATACTTAATACGTGAGCATCCGAGGACTTACAAAGTCGACGTAGCCAATTTTTCAAATTAAACGAGTATACCATTTGTAATAATATTTACGCATTGCGTACATAAATCGCTTTTTCCGGTTAATATCTCGTCACGATGCGTGTATAGATATTCCATAAGTATAAAAGAATCTTTATAAGCTAATTGTACGGCTCCATTATCTTCATTCCATTTTTCTAACTCTTTGGGGAATATAAATTTTTTAATTCGTTCAAGCACGGAAGGACTTGGCTTAAATACTGTTTTGGCATTGATAATCTCGTTTTTGCGTGCATACGTTACGGTAACAGCTATCTTCATCAGACAATCATCTATATTTCGCATCCCGATTTTATTAATGATAATATCGCTTACGCTAGTTGTTTTATTTTCACGATTTCTCTCATTTTTTTCGTTTAATATACTACCGGCTATATTCTTGAATGCTTTAGTTATAAAATCTAATGTACCGTTAATAGCCGGAAAATTCTCTATTATAAATAATGCCATTTTTTCTAGTTTTGTTTTCTCATTATCGGTATTGTTTTCAAAAAATTTAGTTTCTGCAATAGGACAAACATCTATAATCCTTTTTGTATTGTGGTAAAATATATTACAATATACATACATTAACGGACAATCTTGCTCTAATCTTTCAATTTCTCTGAAAATTTCTGCCCTTTGAGTTGTTCCGCTATCATCTAATATTTTCTTATGTCTATGTATCTCAGTTTCATGGGCGTTTAATCTTTTATTTGCACCGGCATCTAGCAATTTCAAATTAGTAGTTTCTAATACTATTTTTTCATTTTGCATTATTTTAGTTGCTAACTTCAACTTATTAGAATGTCTGAATATTTGCTTTTCCTCTTTTATCTTAAGCTTTTTATTCTTAATAAAGCATGCAAATTGTTCTTTGGATTCTAATTCGTTAAATATCTGCTCTCTTAGTTCTTTGCTAATTTCCATGGGATAAATCGTGGTTTTCTTTAAATTATCATTACCCACTTTATATATTAAATGATTACCGAAAATACTTCTTTTCTCTAACAACATCGTAAATTTATCTTTATTATCGCCTGCATAAGATAAAAGATATTTTTCATTAGAAAGTTTGGTATTTTCGTCAGCAATACTATTTACGTTGCTAATATCACTTGCCGCAATCCTAAGCCCCGCTCCTTTATTCGGGAATAACGGTTTATGCGTTTTATATTGCTCTGCTAACGGGTCATCCGACTGCTCAAGTAATTTAGTTGCAAACTCTTCTAAGCTTACTAAATTATCGCTTTCAAATATCTCATAATTCTTATCTTCAAAAATTATTTGCCCTTCTATTCCCTGTTCCTTATTAATCGACACCGTAAAGGTGAAATGGTAGTTTTTTATACAATTCAAAATAAACTTACTCTCATTCTCGTTTATGCTACCGCCCTTTAATATGCTTTTACATATTTCTTTTAAGAATATTCGTGTTTCATCTATTCTCGGCAACTCCTCAAAACATTCATTAAACCATTCTATTACTTCAGGATTTTTACTTTTTTCGTATTCTCGAGTGATATGGTGGGTTATTTTTTGGAGGGTGGCTTTGGCTTCGATATATAGTTCTTTGTAAGCATTTTCAATTCTTGATAAATAAATTATATTTAATAGCTCGTTTATATACCTATAGTTTATCCCATCAACTGGTATTGCTTTTACTATTTCAGCTAAACTTGTAATGACCTCATACTTAATATACTTATCAACTTTAGAATTTGTAGTTAATGCCTTAAACGCTCTAAATGCTGGTACTATATTCATTACTTTTAATATCTTAATTAAGCTTACAGCAATTGTATCTTTAACATGTATACAAATTTTAGGGTTTATAAATAATTGTTTCAACGTTTTAAATATTTCTTCTGCCAAATTAGGTTTCTCTTTTATTACCTCAACCACACCACAATAACTGCAGATTTCGTATAATTATCAGCGTCAGGATTTATAATGTAATTTTCCAATATTACAATTGCTTCTTTTAAAGATATTGTTTTTATTACTTTAATTAAATTTAAAGCTGCTATAAGCTCAGTATCATTATTATTACACTTTCTAAATAACTCTTCTATTTTTTTAAATTCTTTTTCTGCTAAACTAGGTAGTTTTTTTGCTGCTTCATATATTGTATTATCTATGAAGATCATAGTATTTAAGATTTTCTGTTTATTTAATATTTCTTCATTTAAATTAGGCATAACACTAATTATTTTAATCAATATTATATTTACATCTCCTTTGAACTCCCGAATATTTAATAATGGTATTATCCTATTTAAACTTTCGTATACTATTACCTCGTCTATTGTCTTATCTAATATTTGTATCAATTTTTGTAATACTAACTTTTGTAATTGCGTATCTCTAAATTTTAATAAGCCGATTAATCTTTCATAAACCTTAGTTTTACTACCCCATTCATTTCTGTTCACCGAACCGACTATTATTTCTATAGCTGTTTTAAATTCTTGAAATGCAACTTCTTTATTTTGCAATTTCTCATTGACTGTTTTAACGATCGCTTCCGACAAATAACCGCTTTCTATTATATGTTGTTCCCAGCTTATAATATCTTTTAATACGGTATCGTCTATCAACTCTTGGATTTGTTTTAAATGCGGTATCCTACTATCGATTTCACTTTGAGCTAATAAATGCATTAGTAATATAATCTTTCTTTCGATCCCTAGCTCTAATATTCCGTTAACATTACATGTTACCGATTGCCAAAATATTTCCGTTAATTCTTGGCTATCGTTGTTACTTACTATCCCTGCCAAAAACTTCATAGTCATTAGATATTTCGGTTCATTTCTACGCTCACCTATAAAACTTGCCGTTTTGCTTTTTTCTTCTTCATTTGCTAACTTATTTTTCAAATAACGTGCAGCTAGATATTCCTGAAACGTTAAATGGATAAACTGATAGTTTTTTCCTTCTCTTCTTAATAATCCTTGTTCTATAATTTCGTCTATATCTAAAGTATCTTTCTTGCGTTCTACTAATTTACTCTCTACTAACTTACCCGTTGAATTAATTGATTCATAGGCTATCTGCTCTAAAAAGCTCATTATATTTTTTAAGTGATTATTAGCTTCAGTTTTACTTTTATATCTACTTTGCGTTTTCTCTAAATATCGTTTGTTAACCCAACCTATCACCTCTTGATATAGCAGGCTTATATTAAAATCTTCTTTACTATTTTTTTGGAATTTATCCCTTATATCTTCATCGTTCCAAACTAAACATATCAGTGCCGAATTGATAGGAACTTCGCATATTTCTTTTATTTGACTATTAATTGCTAAAAAACTTTTTAGTTGTTCTCCAAGCTCTCTATCATGCTCAAAATTTTTACTTACGTACTTTTCTATCCCTTCATTATCCCATCCCGTATTTTCTACTATGCGTTTGAACTTACTGCTAATATTTTCCATAATCGCATTAGGTCTAGAAGTCATTATTACATTTTTATACTGAAATATTGCCCCCATAATATCTCGATAATCACGATTATTTTGGGATAAAAAAGCTACCTCATCGTAACCGTCAAGTAATAATAATACTTTATCTTTGTCGTTTATATTTCGTATTTCTTCAGGATTTATATCTTTAGAATCTAAACAATAATGAATAAAACAAACTAGTTTATCTTGACGTAGCTCTTTAGCCTCGTATTCTCTACTCCAACTTTCATTTAGCAACTCCTTTAACTTAATTCTAAAAACGTAATCAAATTTATCGTTCCATAGTTCTTTTTTTCCCCATCTATAAGATAGGTAATGCATCAATGTAGTTTTCCCGATACCCGCACTACCGAGTAACAATATTTTATGAGTATCTGCTTTTATTCGGTTGATCGATTCAATTATATTCTTTATTTCTGATCCGCTTTTATTTGGCAAATTTTTACGAAGTATTTTAAACTTATTTTCTTCATTTTTTTCTTCGTTTAGTAATTTAGCTATATTGTTACTTTCCTCTTCTTTAAATAATAGTTCTATCCTCTTTTCCGTATCTATAGCTTTAAAAATATTCTCTATTTCTACCGATTTCTTTTCACCGACGACTTTGTCACGTAATGCGGCTGCTTCCGTATTATCATTTTCATTTAGTAATATTTGTAACTTTACATAATATTCGTCTAAAGACTGCACAGTGATTTTTTCGTCTTCTATCAGCTTAGGCAAAGTATTTTGAGAACTATATAAGGCTTTTATTTTTGTTATTAATGAAGTTTGCATAATGTTAAACTAGTGAGAAACTTTAAATTTTAATTTTATTATAGATAGAAAATAATATTTTAAAACTAAAAGTAGAATGGGCTAAATAATATTGGTAGAAAATCTTTTCTACTTATATTATTATTAACGACATATGAAAATAATATATAATTATAAATGCCCAATAATCCTTTCTCTATCGTTAGTTCAGCTGCAGAAATCCTTAATATAATATCAAATCTACCGCCTGAAACGGTAATATTTCTAGATGTTGACGATACTATTATAACGCCGAAATCAGTTACTTTCAGAGAGCCGCCATATAATCAAATGATTGATAGAATCAAGGCAAATAAAAGTAATTACAATAATTATGAAGAAATTATTAGTAATTGGCGACTGCAGCGAGAAATAATATTAATTGATGAAAATTGGGTAAAAACTTTAAATATTCTTAAAGAAAAATTTCAGGTTTTTGCTCTTACCCAGATGAATACCGGACAATTCGGGAATATTTCTTCCGTGCAAGAATGGCGATATGAAGAATTGAAAAGTCTAGATATAGAATTTTCCGATAATGAAAAGTTAGAGATTTATAATTCAGCTAGAAACGATGATGCAGTTTTTTACAAAGGAATATTTATAACTGGCAATCACTCGAAAAGCTATACTCTAGCAAAGTTTTCTAATGATTTAAATGCTCGTTTTATCGTGTTTGTTGATGATCGCAAAAAGCATCTTGAAGATGTTGAAGATTATTGTAAAAAAAATAATATTGGATTTTTGGGCATTTTATTTGATGGGCTTAAAAAACTACAAGATAAACCCGATCCTAAACTTGCAGAATTTCAAGAATCATATTTAATAGAAAATGCTAAATGGCTTGAAGATGAAGAAGCTTATGAATTAATGGGAAAAAGTAAGGAGTTAGGCTAAATTTATACTTGAAATTAATAAAATTTTTAATTAAAATGACTAAATTAATTAAAATGATTATTAATATGGAGCAGCTAAATGCTACTGAGGCAAAACGTGAATTTGGTGAATTATTAATGAAAGCTCAAGTAGAACCAATTAGTATAATTAAAAATGGTAAGCCTATAGCAGTAATAATATCTGAGAAAGAATTTCAACAACTAGAAGCTTTCAAAGAACAAGCATTAAAAATGGCTATTGCTGAAGGAATAGACGATTTAGAAAACAATAGAATACATGACTTCATTAGTGTTTTTAAAAATTTAAAAAAGAAGATTAATGAGCATAGTTAATTTTACCGATAGTGCAAAACGTGATCTTGAAAATATTACTAATTATAGTTTAAAAAATTGGGGAAAAGAACAAACCCTAAAATATTTAGATAATATATACGACAAAATTTTTGATTTAAGTAGTAAACCTGACATAGGTGTTTTACGTTCTGACTTATATTCTAATTTATTAATTTTCCCTGTTAAAAAACATATAATTTATTATATAAAACAAGTCCACGGTATATTGGTGGTTAGAATACTACATATACATATGTACCCTAAAATTCATGAGTTTCGATAATGTACTACCTAAAAAAATTTTTGATGATATTCGTAATTCTAGTACCAAATCTAGTATTTGCAAATACTTTTAATTATTAATAAGCAAGTAAATTACAAAATAACCCCTTTATATGACCGCTCTGTTTCGGCTATTAAAGTAGAAACCGAAATAATCGGCGATATGAACGGTGAAATTGTTTTAGCTCTACCATATAGTTGGGCAAGCGCTTTGTATTTCGACCAAATCAAGAATATTAAACTTGAATATCCAATTGGAAAATTACAATTTGAAGGTCGGAATGGGAATAAAGCCGTTTTAAATACAGGAAAAATTAATATTATCCGCTTAAGTTATGAAATATATCAAAAAGCCGGTAACTCTTCAAATGTCCATGGAGCTATAATTAGACAAAATTTGATCCATTCACCCGGTTATGGGCTTTTTACGTTACCTGAAGATATTAATGATAAGGATAAAATCGAGTTTAACATTGAATGGAATAATATTCCTGATGCATGGAAAATCGTCTCTGATTACGGTCTTAATGAGGGCTTAAGATTTAAAGTTAAAAAAGAAGAATTACTTAGTGCTTTATATGCTGCCGGAGATTTACGAATTTATAAAATAATAATTCAAAAAAATCCTGTTTATGTTTCTTTACATGGTCAATTTGATTTAACCGACAAGGAAATTACCTCTTCAATTGATAAAATTATTAAAGGAGAACGAGCATTTTTTAGTGATAATGATTTTCCGTATTATGCAATTAGTTTAATTGAAGGTGACGAGCCTAATCATATAGGCGGAACAGGCTTAACTCATAGTTTTATCGCTTCTATTCCTCAAAATGTAGATAAATATCGTTATTTCACTCTACTTGCTCATGAATATTTACATAATTGGATAGGTAGAAAAATAGATATCAGTAAAGATGAAGAATTAAATTATTGGTGGAGCGAAGGATTTACCGATTATTATGCACGTATTTTAGCTTTACGTTCTAACGTTATTTCATTTGATGAATTTATAAAAGAATTTAATCAGTTTTTTGAAGATTATTATCTTTCACCGGTAATAAATGAGGCTAATAGCAAAATTAAAACCGATTTTTGGAAAGATAATAGTATAAAGAAGCTTCCTTATTATCGTAGATTTGTTTTTGCACTTTATCTAAATAATCTTATCAAAGAAAATAATAAGAATAAATCGCTTGATAACGTCATGCTTGATCTGTTTAAAACCGCAAAAACACAAGAATTTTCGACAGATTATTTTAAAAAAATAGTTAAAAATTATATTCCGGCAGGAATAGATAAAGAGATAAACGAATATATAGAGCAAGGCAAAACTATAGACCTAACTGAAATAGCAAAAGTTCTACCAATCGAGAAAGTAAAAGTACCGTTGTGCAATTTGGGTTTTGATATTATGGCATGTTTTGATGAAGGAGTAATAAAAGATATTGATATAACAAGTAATGCTTATAAAGCAGGGCTTAGAAACGGTGATAAACTTATTGAAGTTAGTTTACCTAAAGGTTTTAATTATCCTGATCAAATAGCCACGGTTAAAGTAACTAAAGGGGAATTTAATTTTAGACCCGAAAGCCCTAATAAAAAAGAGATATATAGATTTAAACCTAATTTATCGAAAGAGGAACAACAGAAAATCAAAAAGTTTTTTGATATATACTCAGCTAGAATTTGAAAAATTGACAGCGTCGTCTTTGTAAGTCCTCGAATGCTCACGTACTATAGTATGCTCCGCTCCTATACAAAACTAAATTTTTTATATGTTTTACTGGATTCCCGCCGTTGCTAAGAATGACATCAAACAAAACTATCCGGCACTATAGAATAAATCACAAGTTGACAGGAGCGAAATTGAGCCATACAACAACGTCCTTTCGTGGGAGTAACAACGAACCGCAAAATACAGAAAGTTTTTGTGCATCGTTATTAATATTGTTTAGCGTAATTTACAGCACTATTAGCCAAAATTAAATACGTAAGTTTTGACATGGCTCAGGACAACTTATTCAATAAAGCATTTATTTTTCAGAATAAACAGCTTCGATATTGTGACCATCTGGATCGATAACAAAGGCTGCATAATACCCGTTTTCATATTCAGGTCTGAAGCCAGGTTTGCCATTGCACTTCCCTCCATTAGCAAGCGCACTATGATAAAATCCATCAACATCTTCTTTGCAAGAAGCACTAAAGGCTACATGAACGTGACTCGATAAAGGTGATTTTTCATCAAATTGACGTATTTCAAACATATCATGAACGCTTGTTCCATAGCCTATGACAACATCATTAATTTCGAGAACAACTTTGTATCCTAAAGCTGCCATAACAGGGTTGTAGAATTTACAGCTTCTTTTTAAATCTTTAACTTTAATTTGGACGTGGTTAAAAAGTTTCATTAGTTAACTATTCCTAATTTTAATTTTGCCTTATCAGCTTAAGCTTTGTTTTGTTCCAAGTATTTGTCATGCTTCGTTCCACTATAAATAAAGCTGGTCCCCTAGTAATAAATACTAAAAACTTCTGAGATTGCCACGCTCCCTATGGTCGTTCGCAATGACAAATAAAAATATTTATATCTATTTTTACTTAGCAGTGTCCAATTCACTTATTTTCTAAATAACAAGTAATATGCAACGTAAAACCAACCAAAAAATCCGTGAATAATAGCCCATAATATTGAGTGGTTTACATTAAACGATATCACTATTGCAAGTATTGACCCAAGAGAAATACCGCCATATCCTAAATAATTCATATACTCCCTCCTTTAATATTAATTAATAATATTATGAGGCATTAATTATATTTTGCTAAGAGATTTTACAAGATTATAGAAATTGATTTATTTAGTATTGTTTAAAAACTACTTTGATACAGCATATTTCATTAAGCTTGATACAAGCGAATTTTGCAGGTCTCGTCGACATTGCTAACTAACGACAGATATCGTCATTGCGAGGAAATTGCGTAACAATTGACGAAGCAAGGAAGTATAAAAATGCTAATTTATAGCATTTTTTTATTATTTTTCTGGATTGCCGCAGCAACGAAGTGGCTTCGCAATGACGATATCTGTCGTTAGTTAGCAGTGCCCTCGTCTGTGCGGAACGTTTCTTATACTGCTTTCGCAGATCCGCCTTTAAATTCATCTTGTCTGAACCTTACTGAAATATGCTGTAGCTTGAATATAAAGTTATTTATTATGCGTGGACTAGTAAATGATGTGAATTTGAGAATAGATAGAGTCTTTAGAAGCAAACAATTAGTTAAAGATAGTGACAGTAAATTTTTGGACTGAGTAATTACTTATATAAATATAAGCAATATACTAATTTAGTCTTTAAGGAGGTAATCCAGCCGCAGGTTCCCCTACGGCTACCTTGTTACGACTTCACCCCAGTCGCTAATTTTACCGTGGTTGGCTGCCTCTTGCGTTAGCTCACCACCTTCAGGTAAAACCAACTCCCATGGCGTGACGGGCAGTGTGTACAAGGCCCGAGAACGTATTCACCGCGGCATGCTGATCCGCGATTACTAGCGATTCCAACTTCATGCTCTCGAGTTGCAGAGAGCAATCCGAACTGAGATGTCTTTTAGGGATTTGCTCCACGTCGCCGTATTGCTTCCCTCTGTAAACACCATTGTAGCACGCGTGTAGCCCAACCCGTAAGGGCCATGATGACTTGACGTCGTCCCCAGCTTCCTCCGGTTTATCACCGGCAGTTTTCTTATAGTTCCCGGCATTACCCGCTGGCAAATAAGAATGAGGGTTGCGCTCGTTGCGGGACTTAACCCAACATCTCACGACACGAGCTGACGACAGCCATGCAACACCTGTGTGTGGTCCAGCCGAGCTGAAGGAAAGCATCTCTGCGATCCGCGACCACCATGTCAAGGGTTGGTAAGGTTTTTCGCGTAACATCGAATTAAACCGCATGCTCCACCGCTTGTGCGAGCCCCCGTCAATTCCTTTGAGTTTTAATCTTGCGACCGTACTCCCCAGGCGGAGTGCTTAATGCGTTAGCTGCGAAACCGAAAGAGATTCTTCCGATATCTAGCACTCATCGTTTACGGCGTGGACTACCAGGGTATCTAATCCTGTTTGCTCCCCACGCTTTCGTGCATCAGCGTCAGTTGTAGCCCAGATGACCGCCTTCGCCACCGGTGTTCCTCCTAATATCTAAGAATTTCACCTCTACACTAGGAATTCCATCATCCCCTACTACACTCTAGATTAGTAGTTTTGAAAGCAATTCCGAGGTTAAGCCCCGGGCTTTCACTTCCAACTTACTAAACCGCCTACGCACTCTTTACGCCCAGTAATTCCGAACAACGCTAGCCCCCTCCGTCTTACCGCGGCTGCTGGCACGGAGTTAGCCGGGGCTTTTTCTGCAAGTAACGTCATTATCTTCCTTGCTAAAAGAGCTTTACAACCCTAAGGCCTTCATCACTCACTCGGTATTGCTGGATCAGGCTTTCGCCCATTGTCCAATATTCCCCACTGCTGCCTCCCGTAGGAGTCTGGGCCGTATCTCAGTCCCAGTGTGGCTGATCATCCTCTCAGACCAGCTACAGATCGTAGGCTTGGTGAGCCATTACCTCACCAACTACCTAATCTGACGCGGGCTCATCCATCAGCGATAAATCTTTCCTCCGAAGAGAATATACGGTATTAGCTTTTATTTCTAAAAGTTATTCCGTACTGATGGGCAGATTCCCACGTGTTACTCACCCGTTTGCCACTAACTAATTGGAGCAAGCCCCAATTAGTCCGTTCAACTTGCATGTGTTAAGCATACCGATAGCGTTCGTTCTGAGCCAGGATCAAACTCTCAAGTTTGATTCTGTCAGTTTTACTTTAAAAAATTGACAGGTTTAATTATCACATTTGTGATATGTACTTTTTTACTGTCACTATCTATATCTAATTATTTACTTTTAAAAACAGCTGCGACTTTTTTTCATTTATCGCTTTGGATAGGTGTAGTTATATGCAATATCTCCAGCCCTGTCAACTACAATTTTGAAATTATTTTCATTTTTATTTCACTTTTTATTACTAACCACTACAAACACTCTACTTTTAAAGCTCAAAAACCTTATACTTAAAGGAATTTCTCTTTAAATATATGCTTTAAATATAAATATATTTTCTTTTCAAACTTTATCTCTTAGTAATTATCTATTATTATAATTCATAATCTCAACATATATATAAGAATAAAATGACAAATACTAAATATTATCCGGAAGTTAGCTCGAATGCCGACTTTGCATCTATAGAAAAAGAAGTACTGAAATTTTGGCAAGCAAATAATATATTTCAAAAATCAATTGATAAAAGAGAGAGCGAGGCTGAGTTTATTTTTTACGACGGTCCGCCTTTCGCAAACGGTTTGCCGCATTACGGTCACTTGCTTACCGGCTTTATTAAAGACGTATATGCTCGTTATCAGACCGTAAAAGGTAAAAAGGTCGAGCGTCGCTTTGGTTGGGATTGCCACGGGCTGCCTGCCGAGATGCAATCAGAAAAAGAACTTGGCATTTCCGGACGTCTTGCGATTACTAATTTTGGTATAGATAAATTTAACAAGCATTGTAGAGCTTCGGTAATGAAATATGCCGGCGACTGGGAAGAATATGTAACACGTCAAGCAAGATGGGTAGATTTCAAGAATTCTTATAAAACGATGGATAAGAATTTTATGGAATCCGTTCTTTGGGCATTTAAAGAGCTATATAATAAAGGATTATTGTACGAATCTATGCGGGTTATGCCTTATTCTTGGGCATGCGAAACGCCGCTTTCCAACTTCGAGACAAGGCTTGATAATTCATATAGAGAACGAGCCGATAAAGCAGTAACGGTTAGTTTTGTATTAAAGGACGCATCAACACACGGTGATTATAAAGAGTACAGAATTCTCGCTTGGACAACAACACCATGGACGTTACCATCAAATCTTGCTCTTGCGGTCGGTAGCGATATTGATTACGCATTAGTGCCAAAAGGCGATGTTTGCTACATAATAGCTGCTTCGTCTGTAGCAAAATATGCAAAAGAGTTAGGACTTAGCGGTGATGAGAACTTTACTATAATCAAAGGCTCAGAGCTTCAAGGACTAAGCTATAAACCGTTATTTAATTATTTTGAGAATCATCCAAACAGCTTTAAGATATTTGCCGGCGATTTTGTCGTTGAGGGTGATGGCACGGGAGTTGTCCATATGGCTCCCGGTTTTGGTGAAGATGACCAGATACTTTGTGAATCGAAAGGCATCCAGCTTGTTTGCCCTGTTGATAATAGCGGTAAATTCACAAGCGAAATACCCGACTTACAAGGTTTACAAGTATTTGACGCTAATGATAAGATAATAATTAAGCTGAAAGAACAAGGTAATTGGCTAAAAACCGAGCAATATATCCATAATTATCCTCATTGTTGGCGAACCGATACGCCTCTTATATATAAAGCCGTTCCGTCATGGTACGTAAAAGTTACGCAGTTCAAAGATAGAATGGTCGAGCTAAACGGGCAGATTAACTGGATACCGTTTCATGTCAAAGATAATCTATTTGGTAAATGGCTTGAGAATGCTCGTGATTGGTCAATCAGCCGTAATAGATTTTGGGGAACGCCGCTGCCGGCATGGAAGTCGGACGATCCGAAATATCCACGCATAGATGTTTACGGCTCGATAGAGGAGCTTGAAAAGGATTTTGGTGTTAAGATTACGGATTTACATCGTCCGTTTATTGATGAGCTAACAAGACCCAATCCCGATGATCCGACAGGTAAATCGGTAATGCGTAGAATAGAGGACGTGTTTGATTGCTGGTTTGAAAGCGGTTCGATGCCATATGGGCAAGCACACTACCCGTTTGAAAATAAGGAATGGTTTGAGGGGCATTTCCCGGCTGATTTCATAGTTGAGTATTCCGCTCAAACAAGAGGTTGGTTTTATACTTTAATGGTACTATCTACCGCTTTATTTGACCGCCCACCGTTTTTAAATTGTATATGCCACGGTGTGATTTTAGATGCTACCGGTCAAAAACTATCAAAACGTCTTAATAATTATGCCGATCCGCTAGAGCTTTTTGATAAATACGGCTCTGACGCTTTAAGGGTTACTATGCTATCTTCAAACGTCGTGAAAGGTCAGGAGCTATTAATTGATAAAGACGGTAAGATGGTGTTTGATACGCTTCGTTTATTTATCAAACCTATTTGGAATGCGTACCATTTTTTCACTATGTACGCTAATGCCGATCATATCAAAGGCAATAGAGATTTAACTTCCAAGAATGTTCTAGATGTTTATATATTATCTAAGCTGAAAATAGCCGTGCAGAAGATCGAGCAGAGTTTAGATAGCTTTGATACGCAAACCGCTTATCATGCAGTAAGCGAGTTTTTTGAAGTGTTAAATAACTGGTATATCAGACGAAGTAGAGCTAGATTTTGGAAAAGCGAAAAAGATGCGGATAAACAAAATGCTTATAATACGCTATATTCATGCTTAGAGACTATGGCTATTGCGATGTCCTCGCTTGTGCCTATGATTTCCGAGGCGATATATTTGGGGCTACGTCATTGCGAGGGTACCGTGTCATCCCGTGGCTTGACCACGGGATCCAGTAAATCTAATGATGCGAGTTGTTTTCTGGATCCCGTGGTCAAGCCACGGGATGACACGTCATTAGGGTCGCAGGATGACAATAGTGTCCATCTCTGCAACTATCCCGATCTCTCAAGCTTTGAAGTAAATCACGAGCTGGTTAGCATCATGGATAACGTGCTGGATATTTGCAGCAACAGCCTATTCATTAGAAGCACGGAAAATATAAGAGTAAGGCAGCCGCTTGCCAGTATAACTATAATCAGTAAAAATAATAGCAAGCTTAAAGATTTCGAAGCTCTAATAAAAGACGAGATTAACGTTAAATCGGTAATTTATCGTGATGATCTAGAGAATTACGCAGCTAAAAAATTATCGATAAATTTCCCGATACTTGGTAAACGTCTTCCTGCTAAAATGAAAGATATTATAGCTGCTTCTAAAAAGAATGAATGGGAAGCAACCGGAAGCGGTTTAGTTATCTGTGGTGAAACCTTAAATAATGAAGAATATAAGCTAGTGTTAGAACCTTACGCTCATATTAAAGGTGCTAGCAGCTTTGCAAATAATAGTAGTTTGCTTGTGCTTGATTTAGAGTTAACACCTGAATTAATAGAAGAAGGTATTGCAAGGGATTTAATACGCTTCATCCAGCAAACTCGTAAAGATGCCGATTTTGCCATAACCGATAGGATTTTAATTGAGCTAACAAGCGAGTTTGATCTATCTAAAATTATAGAAGCTTACGGGGAATTTATTAAAGAGCAAACTTTAGGTGAATTTTCTAAAGATTTCACTCCTGATTATAGCAGTGAAATCGAGCTAGAAAACCACAAAATACAACTAAAGATTAAAAAGCAGTAAATTATTTTACTGCTAATTAAGATATTGATAATTTACCTCGATTAATATATAGTACGCACGCTAAAAATTAATTAAGGTAAATTATGCCAAAAAACTCCTCTGAAGCTTCAGGAGGTTCATGGTTAAATCATATCGCTAGAAAGATCTCGCCAGAACCACAAAACGTAAATCAACAATTCTTTGCTGCATTGCAAAAAGAAGATTTAAAAAGAATAAAAAAGATTGTTGAAAAACAAAATTTTGATGTTAATACTACATATTGCTTTAATACTCCTTTAAGTATTGCAATTAATTTAAAAGACAAAGCAATTGCAAATTATCTTATCTCTAAAAATGCTAATCCAAACCTAGCGATGGGAGCAGCAATTATATAAGATAATATAGAAGGAATAAAAATATTATTAGATGCACGTGCAGATGTTAATGGTAATAAAGATGAATCACCTTTAATGCTTGCATCAGAACATGGACATGTTGCAATAGTAGAATATTTACTTGCAAACGGTGCTAAACATGATGTTACAGGATGGGGAAAAGATAAATTATGTACGGATGTCTCATTTCAAATACAAAAGCTTTCTAGTTTATTAAATATTGCTATTAGTTCTTCAGAACCTGAACAAGTTTTTGTTCTACTACAACATGGAATATCACAAACATCCGTATCATCAAATTATGCTCAATATAATGATTTACCAGCAGAGCAATTGCCAAAATTTCTAAAACAACTATCTCAAGATCGTACAAATTTTTTAAGAATTGAAAATTTATTAGAAAAATATTCAAATAATGAAGTAACTAATACTACCGAAGATTATGTTTCTGATTTTAAGCCTAAAATAAATTTAAATGAGATTCATCCTATACATTGTAAATTTCACCAAACTATCTTAGGTAGTGAAAAAGAAGATATATTTATTGAGGCTACTACATATGAAGATCTTTGGGATGTTTTTGATTCTGCAACTATTTTAGGCGGTAATATCTAACTTTATTATTGCTTTGCCCTAGTGGATCAAACTCGTTCGATGTCATCCCCGCAAGGCATTGTTGCGTGGATACCAGAGCCGTCATTGCGAGCGGTCGAAGCGAGCTTAGGCAATCCAGAAAAATAATAAAAAAATTCTGTGAACCAGAATTTTTTACTGGATTGCTTCGTCAATTACTTTGTAATTTCCTCGCAATGACGGAAAAACCGATCTACGCAACAATACCATCACGGGATGACATCTTCATAATTTCCATATAATCCACCTTACCGTTGGCAAGTAGGGGTATTTCCGGTAAGGTAGTAATGGTTTTCGGTAAATGCAATAAAGAAACTTTGGCTTGCTTTATAACGCTACCGAAACTTTCCCTAGTTATAATAGAGCTAGTAGTAAATAAAATAATTTTTTCCCCTTGGGTTTTGTCATTTATAGAAACAGCAGCATGCAACGATTCGGGATCAGCTTGACTTGCAAGTTCCTCAACTTTGGTAAGAGACACCATTTCACCGGCTATTTTAGCGAATCGCTTGAAACGCCCTAATATTGTTATGTACCCTTCATTATCCACTTTTACGATATCACCCGTATCATACCAATCATTATGATAATGATTTCCTTGATAGTCTAAATAACCTAGCATAATATTAGGACCTTTGACGAACAAACGTCCGCCCTCATTTATACCTTCAACCGGCTCAAGCTTATATTCAATTTTTGATAATAATCTACCGACTGTTCCTGCTTTATTATGCATAGGGGTATTACAGGATAAAACAGGCGAACATTCCGTAATGCCGTATCCTTCAAAAATACGTATGCCGTATTTATCCAGCCAAAATCTTCTAGTAGATTCTTTTAACTTCTCGCTACCTGCAAATATGTAGCGTAAGGAATAAAAATCATACGGGTGGGCATAATTAATATAGCCGTTTAAAAACGTATCGGTAGAAAGTAATATAGTAGCACCTACATCATATATAATTTCAGGGATAGCACGATAATTTAGCGGTGAGGGATATAAAAATAGTTTAATACCGTTTAAGATAGTAATAATTGCTCCGCCAAGACCAAAACAATGGAACAGCGGTAATGAGTTAAATACTATATCTTCAGGACTAAAAGGTATTTTAGCGGTAATTTGAAATCTGTTGGCTTGCAAATTTCTATGAGATAGTAATACTGCTTTCTGCTCTCCTTCCGTTCCTGAAGTAAAGATAATTACAGCCGGTTTTTCATCATCACGATTATGACATGAATATTTATAATAAGTATGAATGAAGCGAATAGCTATTAAAGATTTTAGCTTTAAAGATAAGCTAACTTGGTCTTTAAAATTCTCTAAATATATTATTTTAATATCAAAATCTAGTAACTGAGTAATTAATTCATGTAAATTTGCTTTTTCGATAAATCGTTTTGAAGTGTAAATTACCTTGATTTCTGCTGCCTTACAGGCGTTAATAATAGTACTTATTCCACCGCTCCAATTAATTATAACCGGAACATAACCGCCAAACTGCATAGCATAAAAAGTAATAAGCGTATTTGTCGTGTTAGGTAACATCAAACCGAGCTGCTTACCGAAAATATTATTCTTTTTAATTAAATCGCCAAGGATTATCGATTTAAGAATTAAATCTTTATAAGTAACGACATTATTTTCAAAATCATCAACTATTTTTTTCTTAAATCCGTGAATTTTAGCAGCTTCTATCAAAGAGGCAAATAAAGTGTTTTTATAATCCGAACTCTCAAACATCATATCAGCCATAATATCGTATAAGGTTCTAGCTATGTATTTGCGTCGCTCTTGACCTGAAACGCCTTCCATATCGGCGAATTTTACAGGCGGTAAAACCGTAATAGTAATTTTAGGGAATAATTTTCTTTTTAAAGTATTTTTTAGTTTTGAAAAATGGGTAAATTGCGTACCGTCTATTCTCACGGGTAATATTGTAGCCCCCGATTTATCGGCAATCATCCCGGGTCCCTCGTAAATCTTCATTAAAGAGCCGGTTACGCTTATTCTTCCTTCCGGAAAAATAGCTACTTTTTTATCTTTTTGTATTTCTTTGACTAAAGTCTTAATTGCTATCGGGTTAGTAGGATCGACAGGCAAAGTATTTGCCATCCGCAGGAAAGGTTTAATCCACCATATCTTACGGATGTCGGGACTGATCGCAAAAGTCATTTCTTCCTTTAGATAGGTAGCAATTAGCGGCGGGTCAAGATACGAAATATGATTAGCGATTACTACTACCTTATTCCCTGCTTTTTGAAGATTTTCTATTCCCTTAACTTCAACCTTATACATCAAATCAAAACATACTTGAAATAACCTACGCAGTACGGGGAATGGAATAATTTTAGCTTCCGGTATTAAGCGATAAATATAGATAGTAACAATTATATTAGATAAGCTGATGAATAATATAATCCAAGGTATGGTGAAATTTAGATAAAATAATAAGGATAGGATAATTGTCGATCCCACCATGAAAATAGAGTTAATGAGATTATTGACGGCGATAATACGGCTACGATGGGCAGGATTTGCATAATGCTGCAATACTGCGAAGAGAGGCACGATATATAACCCGCTAATCGCCGCTAAAAAGAATAGATCAATAACTATCCGCCAATTATGTCTTCTAGATAAAAATACTAAAATACTTTTTAACTGTTCCGGTTCGTAATTTACCGTGCTGATTCTGCTTGCGAAAAATAAATCGATCCCGAAAATACTAATACCGAGAGCCGAAACAACTAAATATTTAACGGTAATTTCATCTTCGAATATTTTGCTACATAAAAACGAACCGACACCGACGCCAAGCGAGAAAACGGCTAAAAATAAATTAGCAACGTTTTCATCGGCTTTAAACGTTACTTTAGCAAGCAATGGTATTTGCGAAATTATAGCAGCACCGATAAACCAAAACCATGAGATCCCGAGTATTGCTAAATATATAGTCTTTTTTACTTTTACATATTTTATTAGCTTTCGGCTTTCATCTACAATATTAAAATTTATTTTAACATCACTATTCGCATTATTTGATTTTGGAGCAAAAAGGCTTGTAATAAAGCCAAGAGCCGCAATTATAGTCAAGGAGTAAATTATAAAATTATTACTGATCGTGTAATAACTACCGATTATAGTGCCGATAAAAATACTAACGAATGTTCCCGCTTCAACAAAGCCGTTTGCTCCAAGCAGTTCGTCTTTGTTTAAATGATCAGGTAATACGCTATATTTGATCGGACCATAAAAAGTCGAGTGAATCCCCATTAAACAAATAGAGGCAAGTAGGACTAGGATATTATTATTGTAAAACCCGTAAATTGCAAAGGCGATTATGCCGATCTCACAAGCTTTAATAATTTTAATAAGAGTGGATCGTTCATATTTATCGGCAACCTGCCCAGCTATACTTGCAAATATTATAAAAGGCAGGACAAAAATAGCATTGGTAATTAAAACAAGCAGATTACTATACTGACTTAAAGAACCGACAACACCGTAAGTAATTAGAATTACTAGGGCATTTTTTAATATATTATCGTTAAGACAACCACATAATTGGATTATAAAATTCGGTAAAAATCTTCTATCCTTAAAAAGATATAATTTGTTTGAATCCATAGTGTAATTATTTATTTTAAATTAACGAATGAGTTTGATATCGGCATTGTTTAACTTTAGTGTTTCCCATATTTTATCTGCGGTATATATAGGAACTTGTAATTTAATGCCTAAAGTAATATATGCACGATCACCAAGAGATAAGCCTTTAAGTTTAGTATATTGTTGTAATTGAGCCGTATAAGCAGCTTGCTCTAAATCAAATGGGATAATATACGGTATTACCTCTGTAACTAAAGTAAAAGCTTCGTCATTAGAAACTTTTTCTGTACGATGTAAAAAAGTTAACACTTCCGTAATATTTACTGTAGACATCGAAGCAAATTGTACTAACGGTTTAACTATTTCGCTACCTTGTTCGTTTTGTATTAAAGCAAGTAGGGCAGAAGCGTATAATACTACACTACTCATATTTAGCCTCTATACGTCTTGAACGTATTAATTCGTCTGCAAGAGAAATTTTTTTTCCTGTAGAATCAGTATAATTTTTTACCTTTTCTTGTAATTTTGTTAAAGCTTGATCTGGGGTAGTAATATAAATTACATTTTCTCTTATGTGTAATACTATATCATCGCCAGGCAATAAATGAAGATTTTGACGAAATGATGCTGGAATCACAACCTTTCCCCCTTCTCCTAACTTAGTACGCATAGTTTGCATAAAATACCATTTTTACCATATTATATTTAGTAATGTCACAGTTATAAGTTATTGTCAAATTGGATATTTTAATGAGGATTTCCTAAATCTTCATAATAATCACGCATTGCTTCTCTATTAGCCGGAGCATCACTATTAGTTTTCTCTATATCTTCCTTAGGAATAAAGAGAGAAAACATTTCGCTGATTTTAATTATTATTTTATGTAAGCTCATAATTTATATTCTCCTGAAAATATTTCTAATTAAACTGATTTGTTTTCCGGTATATTCTTAATTTCTTCTTTACCTAATTTTTTCTTTATGCTCTTTCTTCGCTGCAAATTCTTCTTTAAAGCACTCGATAAATTATCGAATTTAGCCGCCGGTTTAGCCTTTGCAGGTTTAATATCTTCAGTATTTGCCATATACTCCTTATAAATGAAGAGTTGGTAGACGAAGCTCAATTTGGAAAAGAGCAAGGAGTTTATAAGTCAATAAGCGGAGCGTATATTTAACGTAGAGCATTATTGAACTTATAAAACGACGTAGCCAATTTTTCAAATTCTTGCTGCGTATACTAGTTATATAATAATTCTTTTCAGAATTGCATTATTATATTATACTATTGGTATTTTGAAAAATAAAATTATAAATATCTATGAATCAAAGTAGTATAATCTCTTCAGAGTTACTTGATGAGAAAAAGAATATTGCGAGGCAAGGAGGCGGTGAAGATAGAGTTAAGGCTCAACATAAGAAAGGTAAATTAACGGCACGTGAACGAATTGAAGTATTATTAGACCCAAGCAGCTTTACGGAAACCGGCATGTTTGTAGCTCATAGATGCGATAATTTCGGCATGCACGATAAAAGGTTTTTAGGTGACGGCGTTATAACAGGACACGGTACAATAAACGGTAGGTTAGTTTTCATTTACAGCCAAGATTTTACCGTACTTGGCGGCTCACTTGGCGAATATCACGCTAAAAAAATCTGCGACATTATCGATCAAGCGATAGCAACCGGTGCTCCCGTAATCGGTATTAACGATTCGGGCGGCGCAAGGATTCAGGAGGGTGTGGACGCACTTGCAGGTTACGGCGAATTATTTCAGCGTAATGTCTTAGCCTCGGGCGTTATTCCGCAAATTACCTTAATTATGGGACCTTGTGCGGGCGGTGCGGTTTATTCCCCTGCTTTAACCGATTTTATATTCATGGTTAAGAATAGTTCTTATATGTTTGTAACCGGTCCTGACGTAGTAAAGACCGTTACGGGTGAGGAAGTAAGCCAAGAAAAACTTGGCGGTGCTAAAATGCATACTACTAAAAGCGGGGTTGCCGATCTTGCATTTAACAACGATATAGAAACATTGCTTGAAATTCGTAGATTCTTTAATTTTTTACCCTCTTCTAACCGCAGCCCTCTCCCTATTCGTCCGACGGTAGATCCTGCCGATAGGGTTGATATGTCCCTTAGCACCCTAATACCTAATACTCCGAACAAACCTTACGATATGAAAGAGCTGGTCGAACGTATCGTAGATGAAGGCGAGTTTTTTGAGCTACAACCCGATTTTGCCAAGAATATAATCATCGGTTTTGGTTATATGGAGGGGTATCCTGTAGGATTCGTTGCCAATCAGCCTCTACATTTAGCAGGATGTTTAGATATCAATGCCTCAAGAAAAGCAGCAAGATTTATTAGATTCTGCGATGCTTTTAACATTCCTATAGTAAGCCTTGTTGACGTACCGGGTTTTTTACCTGGCACATCGCAAGAGCATGAGGGTATTATCAAACATGGTGCTAAGCTTTTATACGCTTATGCGGAAGCAACCGTACCGAAAATTACCGTAATTACCCGTAAAGCTTACGGCGGGGCTTATATAGTTATGAACTCCAAGCATCTTAGAGGGGATGTAAATTACGCTTGGTTTAATTCCGAGATTGCAGTAATGGGGGCAGAAGGAGCAGCCGAGATAATATTTAAGGAAGAATGCAAAGACCCGGAAGCTAAAAAGCTAAAAATCGATGAATATAAAAAGGTAGTAACATCACCTTTCGTTGCAGCATCTAGAGGTTATTTAGACGATATTATAAGACCGCAAAATACAAGATGGCGAATATGCAAAGCGTTGAACTTCTTACGTACTAAAAAGGTAGAACTACCTTGGAAGAAGCACGATAATTTACCTTTGTAACCGTCATACCGTGGCTTGTCCACGGTATCCAGAAAAACAACTAAAAATATCAATATTATTGATATTTTTAACTGGATCCCGTGAATAAATCACGGGATGACATAGGTAAAACTGATCCACGCAAGTAACGCTTCGTAACAAAAAATACAAGGAAAAATATAGCAAAAAAACTATGACAAAACCATTCTTTGATAAAATTTTAATCGCTAACCGTAGCGAAATTGCCGTTAGGATAATCCGCACTCTAAAGAAAATGGGTATAGGGTCGGTTGCCGTATATTCCGAAGCCGACACAAACTCAATGTATGTACAGCATGCGGATGAAGCTTATTATATAGGCGACTCCCCTGCTACCGCAAGCTATTTGTCTATCAAAAATCTTATTTCGGCGATCCGTGAAAGCGGGGCAAATGCGGTGCATCCCGGGTACGGCTTTTTATCCGAAAACCCGAATTTTGCTAATGTTCTTAAGCGGGAAGGGGTAACTTTGATAGGTCCGAGTGCTGCGATTATCAAAAAAATGGGCGATAAAATTGAAGCTAAGAAGATAGCAATAGAGGCAGGAGTTAGCACCGTTCCTGGTTATATGGGGACTATACAGGATGTTAAGCAGGCAATAGATATCGCAAAAGAAATAGGCTTTCCGGTAATAGTTAAGGCGGCCGCAGGCGGCGGCGGGCGTGGCATGAGGGTGGTAAACAACCCTTCCGAGATGGCTAATGCTTTCGAGTCGGCAAAGCTTGAGGCAGGAAATAGTTTTAGTGATGATAGGTTATTTATTGAGAAGCTAATCCAAACTCCTCGCCATATCGAAATCCAATTACTTGCCGATCAATACGGTAATAGCGTATGTCTCGGTGAGCGTGAATGTTCGATACAACGCCATCACCAGAAAGTAATTGAAGAAGCACCTAGCTCTTTCATTACCGAAGAAATACGCCAAGAAATGTATAGACAGGTAATAGCATTATCTAAAAAAGTAGGATATTATTCGGCAGGTACGGTTGAGTTTATAGTAGATACTAATAAAAACTTCTACTTCCTAGAAATGAATACAAGGCTGCAAGTCGAACATCCCGTTACGGAATTAATAACCGGCATAGATATTGTTGAAGAAATGATAAAAATTGCTGCCGGTGAGAAATTATCATTTACGCAAGATGACGTAAAGCTAAAAGGCTGGGCATTCGAATCACGAATTTGTGCCGAAAACCCAAGCCGAGGCTTCTTGCCATCTAGCGGTAGAATCACCGCTTACTCCGAACCCGTCAAAAGCCCTAATATACGTATAGATACTGGTATCGGGCTTGGCGGCGAAGTAAGTATGTTCTATGATTCGATGATTGCAAAATTATGTACTTACGGCGAAACAAGACAACAAGCACTCGAGGTAATGCGTTCGGCGTTAAGCTCTTACATAATTAACGGTATTTCACACAATATAAGCTTCTTAGAAGCGGTAATGTTGCATCCTCGATTTGTTAGCGGCGATATCTCTACTGCCTTTATTCAAGAAGAATATCCGGACGGTTTTTCAGGAGCAAGCCTAACGTCGGAAGTAACGGCAGTATTCCTTGCCACCACTATTTTTATCTATATATCGGAGCAGAGACGTGCCTCATTGATCTCAGGAAATAATCAAGCTAATAAAATCGGTACTCGCTGGGTGGTAACGATTGATGATAAATTATTCCCCGTTTTAATTACGCCTGTTGAAAACGGTTATAACATCCGTCATGAGAGCGACCGTATCTATATTCGCAGCAATTGGAACTTGGGTAATGAACTTTTTACCGCATTGATTAACGGTAAAAAGACGAATGTTAAAATCGAAAACATCAGAACCGGTTATTTGTTATCGCATGCAGGTATTAGCGTCAAAGCGTTTGTTCGCTCGCCTCGTATTTCGGAACTCGAAGCATTAATGGTTTCGAAAGTAATCACGGAAGAAAATGCCGAATTACAAGCACCTCTTAACGGTCAAATTGCCTCAATAAAAGTAACGGCAGGACAGGAAGTAACTGCAGGGCAGGAAATCATGATCTTAACCGCTATGAAAATGGAAAACATAATTTTAGCGGAACGTGACGGAAAAATAGCTAAAATCTTCGTGAACGAAAAAGATAATGTAGTTAAAGGACAGATATTAATAGAGTTTAGTTAGAATATAGCGTTGCCTGCGTGGATACCAGAGTCGTCATTGCGAGCGTGCTTTGTTGTGTGGATCGGAAAAACCCTCAATGTCACCCCGTGGCTTGACCACGGGGTCCAAAAAACAATTAAAAATACTAATATTTTAGTATTTTTAACTGGATCCTGCTACAAGCTCGCGGGATGACAGGAGTGGAATTGATCCACGCGGGGCAACGCCTCCACAGGAATGACATCGAGTAGGTTTTTACAATATTTCCAATTAATATTTTTTATGCTATAAATGACTGTTATAGTCAATTTATAGAAACTTATGTTTAATTATTTTAAACAAAATTTATCCGCTTATTTTTCAAGTAAGGCTTTAATTTGCATTCTAACGTTATTAGCCGTTATTTTCGCCTGCTATACCTATTACGTAATATCTATAGAACCGAAAAACGGCATAGCTAATTCCAGTAAAGTGATCTGGTTTTTATTAATTGATTTAGTAATCTTTCTAACTTTAGGTGTTCTAGTAGCTCAAAAGTTTTTTCAAAAATTTTTCTCTAAAAATGACGAAAAAGATACTTCAAAATTACAAAACCGCATAATAATTGCGTTTAGCTTAGTTGCTACTATTCCTACTATAATTGTTTCCGTATTCTCGGCATATTTTTTAAATCTCAGTATTCAGAGCTGGTTTGATCATAAGATATCTACCGTTCTTGACCAATCTATCATAGTTGCCGAATCTTACGTTGCCGAGCATAAATTACAGCTGAAAGAAACGGCATTAGCCGTTGCCGAAGATTTAAGCGACATGTATTATGATTTAATTCATAACCCTCCCTTATTTACTAAAACCCTTAACACTGAAGCAGAAATGCGTTCGCTTGATGAAGCTATAGTTTTAAATAAATCGACTAATACGATAATTGCTAATAGCTATTTAAGTTTTTCTTTGTCGTTTGCTACTATTCCGGCACATTTAATTAAAAAAGCCGATTTGGGCGAACCGGTGGAAGTAAAATCCGATCCGACTAAAATCAGAATGCTAGTTAAATTAAAGGAATATAATGACGTATATTTATTAGTCGGCAGGTTAATAGATAGTAAAATTATCGATCATATAGATGCAACAAGCGGTGCTGCAGCAGAATATTACCGCCTCAAAAATCAAGTAGGCAATATACAAATCAGATTCTCGATAATCTTTATTTTTATTGCCTTATTGCTTCTTTTAGCGGCTATAAGTTTCGGGGTTATATTTACTGCTAAAATAGTGAATCCTATTAAGAAATTAGTTACTGCAACCGATAAAGTAAAAGACGGCGACCTAACCGTACAAGTTCCTGAAGAGGAGTTAGATAAAGATGAGATAAGGTCGCTATACGCCGCTTTCAACAGAATGATTAAACAGCTTTCCCGTCAACAACGGGATTTAGTAATCGCACAACGTGCTATGGCTTGGTCGGATGTTGCAAAAAAAGTAGCCCACGAAATTAAAAACCCGTTAACACCTATTTTACTTGCTTCCGAAAGGCTACTTAAAAAATTCAGTCCTCAAATTAAAGAAAGAGAAGAGTTTGAAAATTATCTACAAATGATTATCCGCCATACGCACGATATCAAAAATATAGTATCCGAATTTGTGCTTTTTGCCCGACTTCCTGCCGCTAAATTTACAAATAATAATTTAATTTATTTAGTTAGAGAGATCGTTGAAGCACGCAAATTACTTAATGATAATATGATATATGAGTTTAAATCGAATGTTAGCAACTTTAATTTTATGTGCGATGTAACGCAGATGAATCAAGTAATGATAAACTTAATTAAAAATGCCGAAGAATCATTAGAAGGGCAAAAACATGGCGAGATTAAAGTTGATATAAACATAGAAAATAATATCGCAAATATTATAGTAATAGATAACGGCAAAGGTTTCCCGCCCGAACTGATAGGTAAGGCTACCGAAAGCTACGTAACTACCAGAATTAAAGGCATGGGCGTAGGGCTTGCTATAGTTAAAAGAATAGTCGAAGAACATTGCGGCATTCTCGATATCGCAAATAGAGAAGAAGGCGGAGCAATCATCGATATAAAATTCGACTTAGAAGAATTAAGATTAAAGGTTCAACGTTTAGGGGGGTAGAGTTGATCGATTTTTCTATGCGGATTTGTTGCATGGCTCTTATGTCATTCCCGCGTAGGCGGGGATCCAGAGAAAAGTATAAATACAGCCAATTTTAAAATTAAAGCTCGATTTTTTCGCTTTATGCTGGATTCCCGCCTACGCGGGAATGACATTGTGCACGTTTTTCGAGCCACGCAATAACACCATTTTTTCCTCACAATAACCTCCACCTAAAATAATACTAACATCCTTCCATATCTAGCTACCTTTCCGGCAAATCTAATGTGTATAAAAATGCAACACACTCAAATTAGTTAATATATTTTAATTGAAAAATCATATGATAATTAAATTAATATAATGGTGGACAAAGTTTAAAAATTAATGTATGTTTGGACAATTTTTAAAATTTATTTAATTTTTATTAATAGGTTCAAACATGACCAATATTTCTTCAAAACTATTTCAAAAAGCTATAACAAAAGGCTTGAAAACAACTTTATTGACCACTTCAACAATGGCGTTAATGCTCGGCAGCAGCGGAGTATTTGGTGCAGGAGCAGGCGTAAATGCAGGGGTAATTACTGCTAACGATGCGGCATTTAGTGACTTAGAAGCCCTAGGTAATTGGCATGAAATAACAAATATAGGTGTAGATACTAATGAGAACACTGTCGGACCTAATAATAATGAGGCATTTACTTACGGTGGAGATCATATCGTCACTGCAGACGTAGCAAACCGTATTATCCAAGCCGTAAATGTTGCAGGAGCAAATTCTCCAGCATTGGTAGTTACTCAAAATACCTCCATCGGTTCTATTATCACCGGTGCTAATTTACTACCTATTACCGTTAATGATGCTACCACATTAACTTTAACCGGTACAGCTGCAGTTGCTGCAGCTCATGGTTTTGATGCCGCTGCTAATGATTACAGCGGTTTAGGACCTATCATTTTGAACGGTGCAACGGGAACATTAATTATTGAAGCTGCTGACGGCAATCCTATAACAGTTGGAGATGTAAGCGGCAATAAGAAAAATCAAAAAGGTTTAGTAGTAGTTAATACACCGACAAATTTTAGAGGTCATTTAGATTTAAATAACATTACTTTCAATGCCAACTCTAATGTAGCAAGAGTAATTTGGGCAAATAATTTAGTGGAGATAGGAGCGGCTAATGTAAATGCTGGATACTTAATTTTTGCACGCGAAATTATGTTTACTGCAGATGGTCAACTCACAGCACATAATGGTATACATACCGCAAATGTAACAAATCATGCTCCTAACACCGGAACTCTTATAATTAACAAGGATAATATACTAGATGCAGGCACTGAAGGTAGTGAACTAAAGCAAGTAACGTTTAATAACACTGCTCCAAGTACTGCCGGGAATCTATTTGCGACGAATATAACGATTGGTAATGCAGGAACTAATGTAACGACAGGAACGGTTAACGGTGATATAAGCTTCACGGCGGCAGGAACTCTGAATGCAGGCGGAGTTATTACCGGTGATATAGTATCAGATTTTGGCGGTAATGTTGCAGGCGGACAAGATGTCATAGGAACTGTAGAATTAATGCCTAATGCAGGTACTGTAACGGTTAGTACAATTTCTTCAGAAGCAATTGTAAACGGAGGGACATTAATTGCCAGTGATGTTACCGGCGAAGTTACCGTTGGTGGCGGTACACTAACACTAAGAAATGCAGAAAACGGAATTAATTTTGCCGCGGGTGCTGATGCCGAAACTACAGTAACTGTTCGAGCAAGAGGCAATGTCGGAAATGTGGATAATCTTACCGGTGCTGCTGGTAAAGGAACATTGACTTTCCAAAGTGGAGGTATAGCCCATAATATTGGTGCAACTAATTCACTCGCAATAGTTAATATCGGAGCAGGTGAATTAACGGTTAATGGTGCGACCATGCAAGCGGATGCGATAAACTTAACTAATGGTGCTTCAATATTAAAGCTGACAAATGCAGCAACGCTAATGACAGGTGATATAAATTTTACAGCCAACGGAACGGTTAATGTTGCAAACGGTGCAACTATAGACGGTAACATAGATAATACCGGTGCTGCCGACAATGGAATTGTGAATTTTCAAAATGATGGTTTTGTCGGAGGAAATATCGGTAATACTGCCGCAATAAAAGAGTTAAATATCGCAGCAGGTGCGGTTGAGCTACGGGGGGATATTGTAAATGTTAACACAATAGCCTTACAAAATGATGATTCAATATTACACTTAAGAAACGATGCAATGGCAGTAACAGGTGATATAGACTTTACAGCCAACGGAACTATTAATGTTGCAAACGGTGCGACTATAAACGGTCATATAGATAATAATGATCTAATAAATAATAACGGTACTATTAATTTTTTAGGTAACGGTATTATTACAGGTTTGGTTGCAGGAAATACCAATATGACTGAAGATCTGCTTTCTCAAATTTACACAATTAATATTCAAGGCGCTGCCGATACAACGGTTGCATTACAACAAAATGTTTGGGTAGAAAATTTAGTTTTTGATAATGCTAACGGTGCAGGAACATTACAAATTGGCGGTAATTTAGAGGCTGATAATATAGATTTTGGAGTAGGTGGTATTTTAGAGTTTAACGGCTATAATGAGTCTGATTTCAAAGGAGTAATAGCAAACGGTGCTAATGCTACATTGAATGTTAATACACAAAACCTTACGGCATATCATCCGTCTATCGGAACAGTTGCAACAATTAATATTAGAGCCGAGAGTATTCTTGTAATAGATGCAAGTGGCGGTGATATTACCATACTAAACAATCAAGTAATTAATTTTGCTAAAGATGCCGGATTACAATTACAAAACAGTTCAACAACAAGTGACCGTACGATAACATTGGGTGCAAATCTAAATGCTAATGATGAGGATGTAGTAATTTTGAATTCCGTAGAAGCAGATAGAAAATTAACAATAGCCGGAAATGTAGCACTTGGCGGAGCTAATAAATTCAAGATTATATTTTTCAAAGGAGCAGGGGATTTTGATATAACCGATATAACTCTTAATACGACAAATATAGTAGTTGCTACTACAAGCGTGTTAGAGCTTGGTGCAACCCCGGCTAATGTAATGATATGGGATGCTCAATTAGTTCAAACCGGTGACATTGGCGGTTTCTTAGACTTTGAAGGACAGAACGGTACGGTAACGTTAAATGACGGTGTAAATATTGTCGGGGCAGTGCAAAATACCGCCAATACTAATACTAATAACGGTACGTTAATTGCTTTAGGTGCAAGTAACCTTGGTAGCGTTAACAATATCGCAATGCTGAAAGCCGGTGCGGGTGCCGTGACTATAGGCGGAGCAGGCGGCGACATTGAGATCGATGAAATCCAAGGTAACGGTACGGAACTTTTAACATTACCTGCGAACTCTAATTTATACGGCTCAATTAACTTTAGCGGCGGTGATGCGTTACAGCTTAGCTTCAGCGGCAATAGTAGCGTTAGCGGTGTTGTCGGAACAGCTGCAAACCCTGTCGGTAATATTACTACGACCGGCACAACTAGATTTGCAAATACCGTAAATTCTAACGGTGCGATGACTTTAGCTAGAGATTCGGTTACGACTTTTGCTCAAGATGTAAATGCAACAAGCTTTAAAGCAGACGGTGCTACTGTGGAATTTGATGATAATTTAGCTCTTAACGGTGATATCACAGGTAGCGGCACTACGCTTAATTTAGGTGCAAACCAAGTTACTTATACAGGAAAAGGTAGCTTTACCGATGTTTTAACTCTAAATACTACTTTTGACGGTGCAGCAAAATCCGGCGGTAACATACTGATTGCAGCAGGTAGCAACCTTAATTTATCACAAGTTTCAAACTTAAATATTGTCGTTAATGCAATTAACGTTGATATTAATGATATTGATCCAAATACCAAATATACGGTAATATCTGCTGAAACAGCAGGTGATTTAAATCCTGCTCCTACCGAGAATGTTAAAATAACTGTTGATAATGATAACCGTTTTGTCGGATTTGCTTTTGATACCTCATCTTTAACTTTACTTGCAAAAGATGAAACAACAGAAAAAGAACCGAGCAAAGATGGTGCTGATAAATCAAGTCTAACCTTATCCGTAACTGATATAACGGATAAAGTGATAGAACAAGATTTTGCAAAAGGCGGAGAGCTTGCAAATATTGCTGAAGCTGCAATCGTTAAGAAGTCATTTGAATTAATGAATCAAGCACCGAATGGTTCAGATGCACGCAAGGCTCTTAATAATTTTGGTCTTATGACCTCGCTGCACGCAGCAGATGCCGTTAATAATTTAAGAAACACTACTGACACTGTCACCGCATGTAGTCAAGCAGTATCCGGTAATATTTTAGGTAACTTGACTTCTATCAATGCTAGAATAAATACAACGCAAGCTGCTGCAATGGCTGCGGGTGATGAGGATATGAATGCTCAGTTCGGTGCATGGATCAATCCGTTTATCGCTAATACAACACAAAAGAAAATCCAAAATATCAGTGGTTATAAATCCGATACAACCGGCGGCACTTTAGGCTTCGATTCATTAATTAACGATGATGCAGTGTTAGGGCTTGCTTACACCAGAGCGGAAACCGACGTAAAGATGAAAGACGCTAAACAAGGCGATAAGAATAAGGTACGTAGTAATATTTTCTCCTTATACGGTTTATATAACTTACCTCAATCTAATTTCTTTGTTGAAGGTGTGGCATCTTACGGTGATAGCAAGGTGACAAGTAAGTCACGTCGTATTGTTTCGGTAAACGGTATTATGGGTTATCAGACTGCTACAGGTAAATATAAGTCGGAAAATTATACCGGTCAGTTAATAGTAGGCTATAGTTATGCGATACCTGAAAATATTAACATAACACCGATGGCAGGAATTAGATATTCCGACATTAAAGATAAAGGTTACAAGGAAACCGGTGCAACTTTCCAGAACCTTATAGTTAAAGGAAAAAGCTACAACACATTTGACGGTTTAGCGGGTGCTAAATTATCAAGCAGCATTAATGTAGGTGAAGTAGCGTTAACTCCGGAAGCTTATGCGATGGTTGATTATGCGTTTAAAAACAAAGCTCCGGCAATTGATGCAAGATTACAGGGTATGGCAGCTCCGTTCCCGACCAACAGCTTTAAGCCAAAGAAAACAAGCTTTGATTTAGGTACAGGCGTAACTATTAAGCATAAGATGGTAGAATACGGTGTTAATTACGATGTAAATATCGGTAACAAATATTTCGCTCAGCAAGGTAGTGTAAAAGTGCGTGTGAATCTATAATAGGCTTTTATCATCATTGCCTACGAAACTCGTCCGGTGTCATACCGTGGCTTGTCCACGGTATCCAGAAAAAATAATAAAAATGCTACGCATTTTACTGGATTGCCGCAGCAACGAAGTGGCTTCGCAATGACGATTAAGTAAACATCCTGAATATAGGCATGTTTGAAGGGTCGAGTAGTTTTTTCATTTGTGCGAATGTTTTGACAATATTTTCTACGGACTCTTCAATAAATTTATCCGTATTAATATAGTTTTTGGATTCGTCTTGAATATAAAAAAGAATAGAGGAAGTATAAACTGCAAGTAACAACCCTCTTTTTGTATAATAGTTATAGTCAAGCGATTTATCACCGGCATAAGACCAAATAGCATCACAAGTAGCAAACGCCACTTGCGTCCCTTGAATAGGATTCAATGTAAAATAAGCAGAGTTTTTACTATGAATAATAGGAGGCAACGCTTTAATTCTAGTTTTTACCGCTAAAGATATTTTTTCTCTTATTTTGCTAGGTTGTTCTTGAGTACTTAAAGCTTCAACCATAATATTATCTAAATAGCTTTCAAAAAACTCTATCATTTCTGATAAACCCTCCGGAAAAAGTATTAAACTATACCCTTTTGTAAACCCGCATTTTTCCTCAACTTCTTCGATTAACTTATTACCCCATTCGTTAAAGGGCAATAATACCGACAAAGCTTGTACAAAGCTTAATTTCTTATTATAATCTTCTTCGTGAATATTCATATTTTTTACCTTGACATTATAACTAATTATATAGATAATATAAGCTGTTGTCCAAACCTATAAATATTTAAGGAGAGTAATTTTAGTGATACTAGTAAATGTTCACGCAGGTAATTGTGATAATACGCTCAAGAACTTCAAGAAAAAGCTACAAAGAGAGCTTTATTTTCGTAAGATGAAAGAACAGCGTTATTATGAACCGCCTTCAGTGAAACGTGTTCGTAAAGCACAAGAAGCGGCAAGAAGAATAAGAAAGTTTGCTCGTAAGAAAATGTACGAGGATTTCTAAAACTAGAATTTTCTAATCATTCAAGTTAAAAAAAAGGCAAGCATTTAATTATGTTTGCTTTTTTTTATTAATTAGTTAGGGCGTTACTATAACGTCATTGCGAGAAAATTACAAAGTAATTGACGAAGCAATCCAGTTAAAAATTCTAATTTATAGATTTTTTTTATTATTTTTCTGGATTGCCGCAGCCACTTCGTGGCTTCGCAATGACGATATCTGTTGTTAGTTAGCAGAATTATGATCGCCGATTATTTCTAAATCATTCGGATTGTCCGAGTTTTCGATTGCTGCTAATTCAGTGCTGATAAGACTGGCTGGTTTTAATATACAAACACCTAAATTTTTTATTCCCCAAATTGCAGTAATATTATGTTCATATGCAAAATTACATAATGTTTTTAATATTTCTTCATTACCCTTAAAAATAAAACTTGAATCAAAATGCTTGCTTATCAATTCAGAAAAGCTTATTGGATTATCAGGATTTAAGATTTTTTGATTACAATTTTTTAATATTTTGGTAAGAGCCTCATACCCTCGTGGATACAAAGATTAATAACCTCATAAAACTTGTTCAAAGAGTATGGTTGATTAAAAAAAGTTTGATTTGCTCCGTCTATAGATTGTAACAGTAATTCTTTATTTTGTTGTACGTTTGGCATAATTCCCCTTTGTTTTAAATAATTATATAATCATTATAAAATATATTATCACTAATGTCAATAATTATTAATTTTTTAATTAAGTATTAATTAGCTTTTTGATTTAAATAATCATTGCCGTATTTTTCAACATATTCATCATACGTACCCTTAAAATCGATAATATTTTTCTTATTATGGGCAAGTGCAATAATTCTAGTAGCTATATGGCTTGCAAAATCACGATCGTGGGTTACTAGAATTACCGTACCGTCAAACTCAACCAAAGCTTTTTTCAGTGCTTCTTTTGCCTCTATGTCAAGGTGATTAGTCGGCTTGTCAAGTACTAAAATATTACCTTTCTCGAGCATCATTTTGGCAAGTAGCAACCTTGCACCCTCACCGCCGCTTAAACTTAGAATATTTTTATTCACCTCATCGCTACGAAATAATACCTGCCCAAGCGTATTCCTAACGGTATTTTCCGTTTCCTTTTCGGCATATTTTTTAAGCCAATCAAGAATAGTAATATTTTCATTAAGTAATTCATGATGATCTTGGGCAAAATAAGATATTTGCGTTTCATGCCCCCATTCATAACTGCCTTGATCCGCTTTCACTTTATCCATTAATATTTTTAATAAAGTAGATTTACCGATACCGTTTGCACCGATAATAATAATTTTTTCACCTCGTACGACGTTAAAACCGACCTTATTTAATATTTGTTTATCTTCAAAACTCTTAGTTATTTGATCAATTTTTAATACTAATTTTCCTGAATTTTTCAGTTGTTTAAATCTAAATAACGGACTAACTCTTGAAGATTTTTGTATATCAGGCAACTCAACCGTTATGACCGATAATAGCAATCCGACTACCGTAATTTATCGTGGTAGTAAAATCTTCAAAGCAGGTTTTGTGGGGAAAAGATAGCTCTAATTCTTTGATTTGGATCGATTTATGTATGTACATGAAAATTTTCTAAAATTGTCATACCGTGATGGCGTTGCCCGCGTGGATCGAAAAACGCCCTCGGTGTCATACCGTGGCTTGTCCACGGTATCCAGAAAAAATATTTAATAAAGTAAACATATAAAAAACTAAATTTTTTATATGTTTAACTGGATCCCGTGAATAAATCGGTGTTGTTGCATGGCTCGAGCAAGTGAAGATATTTTTTGCAAGGGAAAAGAGCTAAAATTAAGCAGCATTAATAAGATTAATAATTTTGCACTTAATTTTAGCCTGAGTTTTCCT
>DYDX01000043.1 GCA_020404425.1 Rickettsia endosymbiont of Pyrocoelia pectoralis | reverse complement strand
TTATCGAGACAACTTAGCTAGGCTTAACCGTAAAACTAAAAAATATTCCAAATGCATCTTCATGTTAGAATTATCTATTTACATTTTAATCTTTTTCAAAACCTTTAATTATCTTATCAACCCTTTTTAGGCAATGCCAAAAATTTTTCCAAACAATAATCATACTGACATATTTAAAGTTTTGCTTAGAATAATTTTGGAGCGGCTAAGGCTGCTCTGGAGTTTAGAAACCTCCATCAACAGGCGGTAAAACCACCGTTAAATTGGTTTATTCCTCGATATTTCATGATCGGGGAGGTAGTAGTTATGTTCAGGGCTTAGAGTATTAACTTTAAGCCTAAAAACTACTCAGCTGTTCTTGTTGACGGTGTTTCTAATTCCCCGATCACCAATCAAGCTTTTTGGTGATCAAACTTTAATTATTTAAGTTTAATCAGGAGAAAGACCGTTATGCGAACCGTAAAAGAAATGATAGCTGCTATTGAACCATATTTAGATTTCATCGTTAAAGACAGCAATTTGTTGCATGAAATTTATCCTAAAGGCTGATTTGACTAACTCAAAAGCCTTATGGCTAATATAGTAAGTAGACGAAGTTTAATTTGGAAAAGAGCAAGGAGTCTGTAAGCCGAGGAGCGGAGCGTATACTTAATACGTGAGCATCCGAGGACTTACAAAGACGACGTAGCCAATTTTTCAAATTAAGCGAGTATACTCGCCATGCCGAAAAATTGTATTTAAATTGATAAACAGCTTTTGAAAGCATCTCTCGGTTTATTTCGTTCAATTATTCTCGGTACTTTATCATATTTAAATCTAATTAAAATTTTTATCTACGATGAAAACGATCTTGTATTAAATATAAGAGCTTTGAAAAGTAATGAAAATTACTTTCTATCATATAAAATCAATTATTTTAAAAAACTGATTAATTTGGAGTAATTAATAGATAATAAATACTTTTCATTTATAAGGAGTATATTGCATATATTACACAAGGTTGTTAACTTCGTAGCGGGTAACGACCTTTTTATTATTTAGGTTTATCCATTTCCGTTTTTAGTTGCTCTATTTCTTCTATAGATAAGCCTGTAGCCCTTATTATCGTATTTATATTTACATCATCAAGTAGTAAGTTCTTTGCTATTATAATTCGTTCTTCAGTTCTGCCTTTTTCAAAATTCTCTTCTAAAGCAATATCCTCGGCATCTTCCATTAGTTTTGCTCTTATAAATGCGTCGTATTCTTCAGGAGTTAGATTATGCATCTCTATTACGTTATACGCATCTAATACTTTTTTGCTTTTTATATTTGCTGGTGGCTTATTTTCTTTAGCTGCACATTTAAATAAATGCAACCATTCGTCAGTTATGCTTTCCAGCTGGTTCTTATCGAACTTCCCGAGTTCTATAAATACATATGATAAATCATACAAATATTGTTTATTCGTTGTAGTTTCTAGCGTCTTGTGAACGCTTATATAAGGCACTTCTTCGTCAAATATTTTAGTTTTCACAAGCGAAATAACTATTATAGGTAATAAATCTTTATGCGTTATTCCTTGAGTCAGCTGCTGGACATATGAATGAGCCGAATAATATTGCAATCTTTTTAAATAATTGCTTTCATTTCTCTTTTGCATTTCGACTATATACCAATTACCGGCTTCATCTTTAACCTTTAAGTCAAAGACGCTTTTTTTGCCTTTATCAATAACCGGTACTTGCTCCACGGGTATAAACTCTATTTCTTTAATTCTAAGCCCATCGGGTAATTTAAGAACTGCGTTGATAAACTCCTTTAATTTTTCTAAATCCCGAAAGATTTTTTTAAATAAACTATCATTCGTCGGGTCTAAATATCTTTGCATGTTAATTATTTTTTAAATCTCTAATTGTCATTATACCATTTTTCGTGGTAAATATTCTACTGTAAATTTGGTATTCTTTGACCTTGGTGAAAAGCTTAAGCTATGCTGCATTCAGCGTTTGATGCGTTTATGAAAATATCGAAAAGTGGAAGAATGGTGGGTTTGAGAAGACTTGAACTTCCGACCTCACGCTTATCCGGCGTGTGCTCTAACCAGCTGAGCTACAAACCCACAAATAGAAGATGTGGTGAGCTCGCCGGGATTCGAACCCGGGACCCTTTGATTAAAAGTCAAATGCTCTACCGACTGAGCTACGAGCTCTTGAATATACTCGTCTTATTTGAAAAATTGGCTACAGCTAATTCAAAAAACTTGATACAAGCGAATTTTACAGGATTCGCCTTTACTCACGTACTAAAGTACGCTCCGCAGGCTCACCTTTAAATTCATCTTGTCTGAAGCTTTTTGAATTTAGCTGCAAGTCGTTTTCCGGATGCTCACGTATTAAGTATACGCTCCGCTCCTCGCCTTATAGACTCCTTGCTCTTTTCCAAATAAAACTTCGCCTATTTACTTTGATTATGTATTATTTAGTAAGTAGATTAATATTCAAAAATTATGTTTTACTTTATCGCCGAAAAAGGCTAGTCTGTCAAGAATTATTTTCTAATTTAATTTAAATAAGGTAAATTTATGCAGCATTCAGACGTGGCAATAATTATTCCTTCGCGTCTTAATTCAACTAGACTTAAACAAAAATCCCTACAATTGATTGGTTCTTCTACCTTAATTGAGCGAGTATTTAAACAAGTAAATCAAACTGATCTTGAGCATGTTTATGTTGCAACGGATTCGGAAGAAATCGCAAATGTTATAAAAAAGCTTGGCGGAAAAGTTATATTTACCGATAGCGATATTCCTACCGGCACTGAACGCACTTATGAAGCTTTCAAATTAATCCCGAATAATCAAAATATTAACTACATAGTTAATGTACAAGGTGATATGCCTTTTATTGAACCGGGTTCTATTTTAAAGATAATAGAATATTTAAAAAATACTAATTACGATATCATAACACCGGTAGTAAAAACTGATATGGAAAGCGTTGAAGGTAGTAGTAATGTTACCGTAGCTGTTGACTCTATGGGAAAAGCGTTGTATTTTTCCCGTAGTCTAATTCCAAACGGAGCCGAAGAGTTCTTATATCACGTAGGAATGTACGGTTTTCGTAAAAGTGCTTTAGAAAAGTTCGTAACATTTGAGCCGACATTTTTAGAAAAGACAGAGCGTTTAGAACAATTACGGGCATTAGAAAACGGTTTAACCATAGGAACATGTTTGGTTGATAACGTTCCTATTTCAGTTGATACACCGGACGATTTAAAAAAGGCAGTAAAATTTTATGATAGTATTAGTAAACTCGGTTTATAATTAATGGCACGTTTTATCTTTGTGACGGGCGGAGTAGTTTCATCCTTGGGTAAAGGTTTAACTGCCGCCTCGCTTGCTATGCTTTTGCAAGCTAAAGGTTTTAAGGTTTGTTTGCGAAAGCTGGATCCTTATTTAAATGTCGACCCCGGAACTATGAACCCTCACCAGCACGGTGAGGTATACGTTACCGACGACGGAGCCGAAACCGATCTTGATCTTGGGCATTATGAGCGTTTTACCGGTGTTCCCGCTTGCAAATTCGATAATATCACTACCGGTGCAATATATTCAAAGCTACTTAAAGAAGAGCGTCTTGGTAATTATACCGGTCTTACGGTGCAGGTTATTCCTCACGTCACAAATATCATAAAAGATTTTGTGCTTTCAAATACGAAAGATTTTGATTTCGTACTTTGTGAAATAGGCGGTACGGTAGGCGATATTGAAGGCTTACCTTTTTTCGAAGCTATAAGACAAATCGGTAATGAATTAAAAAGCGATCGATGCTTATTTATTCATTTGACTTTACTACCTTATGTAAAAACTGCCCGTGAATTAAAAACCAAACCTACACAGCACTCGGTAAAAGAACTGCGTAGTATCGGTATTTCACCGAACATGTTAGTATGCCGTGCCGAACGTAATATTGCAAAAAGCGAAAGAGATAAAATAGCTTTATTTTGTAATATAGATGCTGAATATGTTATTCCGGCAATAGATCAGAAAAATATTTATTTAGTACCGCTTGCTTATCATGATTTTGGGCTTGACGGCAAAATATTAAAGTTTTTTAATATTAAGGATACAGTGCCTGCCAAATTAGATAAATGGCATGATATAATTGCAAGACTCGAAGATTCTAAATTAAAAATAAATATTGCTATAATAGCCAAATATCATAAACTAAAAGATGCTTATAAATCGGTAATTGAAGCACTTGACCATGCAGGTATATATCATAGATATAAAGTTGATTTAGTATGGGTTAATGCAGAAAAACTTACCGAAGAGACAATTATAAAAAAATTATCGGGAGTAGATGGAATATTAGTTCCGGGAGGATTTGGCGAGAGAGCAACAAACGGAAAAATTATAGCAATAAATTATGCCCGAACTAACAATATACCTTTTTTTGGTATATGCCTTGGTATGCAGCTTGCTGCTATTGAAATAGCTCGAAATTTAATAGGCATTAAGGACGCCGTATCAGAAGAGTTTACGATAGACGGTAATAGAATTATCGAGAGGATAAACAAAGAATATAAAGATCTAGATGACTCAAAAATAACGATAGAGAACGTTAAAAAGACAATGCGTCTCGGTTCTTATTCATGTAACTTAGTTTCGGAGACTATTGCTGCTAATGCGTACGGAAAACTTCAGATAAATGAAAGACATCGTCATAGATATAAATTTAACAATGATTTTCAAGATATTTTTGAACAAAACGGAGTAAGCTTTACCGGTTTTTCAGAGGATAAAGAGATTGTAGAAATAATTGAATTACCAAAGCTGCAGTGGTTTGTAGGAGTACAATTTCATCCTGAATTTAAATCTAAACCTTTTGAAGCTCATCCGTTATTTATTGAATTTGTTAAAGCCGCAGCAAAGTATAGTAAAATTAAAAAAATGAATTAACAATCAAATATGAACTTATCCTAGGTTTTGTGGACATCTCTAAAAAGATTTGATCCCGGCTATTTTTTGCTGCAAATTATAAGATTTTTTTGAAATATGAATAACTATTCCTTCAAAAATCTTATTAATTTTCGCTAAAAAATACCTCAGAATAGTAAATCAATTAGAAATGTCCACAAAACCTAAAAAATCTTGACATAATTTTTATTATAGTCTAGGTTGCATGAGATAAGCTCATAGGTAAATTAAATGGATGCTGTGAATTCTAACTTCACTCTTTGGAACAGAGCAAGAAATAGTAAATTTAGGCATATAGTATGGCCAATTAGATCATATGAACTAACTAAGTTCATACCTATGGCTTTGCTAATGTTTTTTATTTTACTTAATCAAAACTTAGTTCGTAGTATTAAAGATAGTTTTGTCGTTACTTTAATTAGTACGGAAGTACTAAGCTTTATTAAGCTTTGGGGTGAAATGCCGATGGGCATTTTATTTGTTATTCTTTATTCTAAGCTCTGTAATATGATGACTACGGAGCAGGTTTTTAGAATAATTACCTGTACTTTTTTATTATTCTTTACCGTTTTTGGGTTTGTCCTGTTTCCGTACAGAGATTTTTTCCATCCTAACCCTGAATTAGTCCAACATTATATAACGCTACTTCCCCACTTAAAATGGTTTATAATAATTTGGGGGCAATGGAGTCTGGTACTGTTCTATATTATGGGTGAATTATGGCCGGTAATAGTATTTACTCTCTTATATTGGCAGCTTGCAAATAAAATTACTAAAGTCGAAGAAGCGCCAAGATTTTACTCATTTTTTACTTTATTCGGTCAAACTAACTTATTAATTTCCGGAACGATAATTATTTATTTTGCCAAAAGCGAGCATTTCTTATTACCTTTATTTTCTCATTTAAGCGATACTAATGAAATCCTTTTAAAGTCGTTTGTTACGGTTATTTTAGTATCGGGGTTGATTTGTCTGGCTCTTCATAAATTTATCGATAAAAAGGTTGTAGAAACCGATAAAAATATTAAATTCAAAAATCAAAGAACCGATATACTAAAATTAAGTTTAGTAGAAAGTGCAAAAGTAATATTAACGTCTAGATATTTAGGTTTTATTTGTATTCTTTTAATTTCTTATTCAATGAGCATTAGCTTAATTGAAGGATTATGGATGTCTAAAGTAAAACAATTATATCCTGCAACAAAAGATTTTATTTCATATCACGGCGAAGTATTTTTTTGGACGGGAGTATTAACTCTAGTTAGTGCCTTTTTAGGTAGTAGTTTAATTAGAATATGCGGTTGGTTTTGGGGGGCTATTATTACGCCTATTATGATGTTCGGAGCGGGCGTAATGTTCTTTTCATTTACGGTTTTTGAAAGCCATTTACAAAATGTTGTAGCTACGCTTGGCTATAGCACTCCGCTTGTTGTTATAGTATTTATCGGCGGGCTTTGGCATGTGCTCGCTAAATCGGTAAAATATTCCCTTTTCGATGCTACTAAAGAAATGGTATATATTCCCCTCGACAGCGAGATGAAAACCAAAGGAAAAGCTGCCGTTGACGTTATGGGTACTAAAATCGGTAAATCGATAGGTGCTATTATTCAATTCATATCCTTTAGCATTTTTCCGAATGCCGTACATAACGATATAGCCGGTTTATTGATGTTCAGCTTTATTCTTGTATGTTTATTATGGATGTACGGCGTAAAAGTTTTAGCAGGATCTTATAATAAAATGATTAAGCGTTAAGAATAGACATCTTCGGAAACTCTACTTCTGCTGGTAATTTGTGAGTCGATCTGCTGCTCGCATCCTCACGTACTAGCGTGTACGCTGCTGTGCTGCGTGTCTCCTAACCATAAGCGAGTTTCCGAAGATGTCTAATGTTTCCAAAGCGGTTGGGGTGATATTGTTCGTGTGGGTGGCTAATCGTTATTGCGAGGAAATTACGGCTTTGTTGCATGGATCGAAAAACGTCCTCGGTGTCATACCATGGCTTGGGAACTAGATCCAGAAAAAATATTTAATAAAATAAACATATAAAAAATTAAATTTTTTATATGTTTAACTGGCTCTAGTTCATAAATCACGGGATGACAGAAATATGAACGCTTATAACCTCAACTTTTCATAAATTAAAATAATCAACAAAATTTGAATTTTTAATTGATAATTAATTTTATTATGTTTATTGTGTTTGCTACCAACTAATTAACAAGAGATTAAAAAATGAGCAAATTAATAATAAACAATAATAATAATTTAGCCTGTAATTTAAAAGATAATATTATTACCCTTTATATACGTGATTATAATTATGGTACGAATTCTTCTACAATGACAATGGTTTACATACTACTACAGTCTATTATGATAAAGGTATTATTGTTGAAACAAATATTAATGGAGTTACTATTCATAGCACAAATGGTTTTATTAAATTTGAAAGTAAAAAAGGTTCTACTGATATTAAATTTGAAGAGGGAAATTCTACTAATATATGCCCGAAAATTACTCTCCATACTAAAGACCCTGTTTTACTGAAATTATTGCCAATGGAAGTCCTGCAAACTCCTTATTAACAATTGAGGATGAGAGTTCATTTTTAGAAGAAATTACTATTAATACAAATACAATGTTACGGAATTTTAATCCTGATGATAGTAAAGAGGTTTCTATTACTATTTCAAAAGGTAATAATTTTCAGCAAACAAATGATGATTTAGATGTTAAAGAATTAAAGCTAGAAGCAGGTGCGGAAATAAAATTTACACATTATAGGAAGAATTATAAATTTGTTAACTCTCAATCAAGCGATTCTAATTCTAATGATAATGATATAGTAATAAATGATTTACATAGTTTTGTAGAAGCTGCTAAAAATATTAAGCCAAGTGACAATTATTATCAGGACTGGCAGGGAGAGGATAATTTGGGTCATTTAGCATTATTTATACAGCAAAATCAAGGTTGTGATGATATACCTATTTTAGGTTAAGATAATTATACAGCATATTTCAGTAATGTTCAGACAAAGAGATATAACTATGAAAAAAGCAGGTTTAGTAAAAAGATCGCATGAATATACCGTAAGAATCGGTGATACATTATGGAGTATAGCTGAAAAAGAACTTGGATACGGTAAGTATTGGGCAACGCTTTATAATGCTAATGCTTGGTTAGCTGATCAAAATCGTATTATCAATGAGCATGCTATACTTAAAGTAGGTGAAGTACTAAATATTCCGGAATATTGATATTATTGGAATTTTTAGCTGTTTTTCTGGATTTTGTGGATAAGCTCATAGTACCGGAGAATTTTTAAGAAGTCCTCAATGTCATTCCCGCGGAAGCGGGAATCCATTAAAATAAAGCTTCTAGAAGCTTTATTTTAAGAAAATACTTTAATAAAAAAATCTTTGAAATTAAGATTTTTTTAGTTTAGATCCCTGCTTTCGCAGGGATGACATCGATCTTGGTATAACAGGGGTAAAAATTATCCACCCAAGCAGACCTTACGCAAGGGTAACATTGAAGACAAAAAGGAAAAGAATATATTAACGGGAATATAACTCGATTACTAAATTAACTTCCGGTTCGAAAGGATATCTAACATCGGAAATTGTCGGAATTCTTAAATATTTACCGCTTGTTGAATCTGCATCAAAAGATACATAATCAGCCGTTGTTTGACCTTGCTTTGAAATTGACTCTTTAATAACCGGTATTTGCTTAGAAGATTCTTTAATCTCTATAATATCATTTTCTTTAAGACGCATACTTGCTATATCGGCTTTTCTACCGTTTACTCTAATATGACCATGTGAAACTAATTGTCTTGCTGCAAAAATAGTTGGAGCAATATTCATTCTGTAAACTAAAGTATCAAGTCTACTTTCAAGTAACCCGATAAAGTTTTCACCCGTGTTACCTTTCATTTTTTGAGCAAAAGCAAAAATATTGCGGAATTGCTTTTCGGTAATACGTCCATAATGACATTTTAGTCTTTGTTTAGCTTTTAAATGTAAACCGTAATCAGATGTTTTAATCATGGTATTTTGTCCATGCTGACCTGGACGGTAATTTCGGGTGTTAAAAGCATCTTTACTATCGCCCCATAGGCTTACACCGAGTCTTCTACTAGCTTTATATTTAGACTTAACAATTTTTGTCACTGAAAATATCCTTTTCTTATTAATTAAATTACAAAAAATATATACATTTCTTTGATTAAAGTCAATCGTTGATTTTTAGCCTAAAACTTTTTATATTTAATTTTTACGAAACTTTAAAAATTTGATATGAATTCTTTGACAAAATCTATAGTTAATTACCCGCAAAGCACCTTTAAAGATTACTTTTTACTGCTGAAACCGCGTGTAATGTCCTTAGTCATATTTACGGGCTTTTCGGGGATGTGGCTTGCACCTTCTAGCGGACATCCTCTAATTAGCGTAACTGCTTTAATCTGTATAGCTCTTGGTGCGGGTAGTGCAGCAGCAATTAATATGTGGTATGACAGAGATATAGATGCATTAATGAAGCGTACGCAGAACCGTCCTATAATAAGAGGAGCAGTAGAGCCTGACGAAGCTTTATCGTTTGGGCTAATAATAGGATTCTTCTCGGTATTTTTTATGGCATTATGCGTAAATCTACTATCGGCGTTTTTATTAGGGTTCACTATTTTTTATTATATATGTATCTATACCATGTGGTTAAAACGTAGTTCTATACAAAATATCGTGATTGGCGGGGTGGCAGGAGCTCTTCCTCCTATAATAGGTTTTGCTGCGGTAAATAATAATATTTCTTTAGAATCTATTATATTATTTCTGATTATCTTTATTTGGACGCCGCCGCATTCATGGGCTTTGGCTCTTTTTTGTAATGAAGATTATAAAAGTTGCGGGGTGCCGATGATGCCCGTAGTGAAAGGAGGTTTATATACTAAAAAGCAGATTTTATTTTACAGTATTCTATTATTTATTGTTTCGCTAATGCCTTATTTTATTGGTATGGGTAATATAATATATTTAATAATCGCAACTATACTTAATATAGGCTTTTTATATTATTCCGTGAGCTTATTTTATGATACGCCTGATAATAAACAAGCTAAAAGATTTTTTGCTTATTCAATATTTTATTTATTTTGTATATTTTTACTTTTAGTGTTGTTAGCTCCTAGATAGAAGCTAACTTTAGCTTTTAGAGTTTTATCTTCCCCTGGTTGATTGCTCTCTAGTTGATTGATTTTTTGAAGATAAATATTGCTCAACAAAACTTTTTACTTTTCTTGTAGCTTCTATAGTATTTTTATTAGCATTTTTTATGCCGTCCATATAAAGCCGTACGTTAGCTTGTTCTGTTTTAAAAGCTTTTGTATCACCTGCAATTAGATTTACAACGCCTTTTATGCTATGTTTTATAACTCTTCCGATATTTTTAAAAACTTGAGAATTATCTTTTTTCGCGGTTTCTTCGCACCATTTATCTAATTCCGTTAATTTAGCTTTTATTATGGGTAAAGGGCTTGCTTTATGTTCTCGAGCTATATCGGAATTTAATTTACTATCATTATAAGTGGTAATAATATCGTTTATTTTTTCTGCAAATTCTTTATAATGATCGCTTTGTTTAAAGCCTGATACTACGGTAACATCTTCTAATAATTCTTTAAGGTTATCAATAATTATTTGTGCCTCCTGTTCTGGTATTTTTTGTTCAGGCATTTCTGGAGCTGATTCAGGAACATATTTTTTGTTAACTGTGTTGAATCTTTCTTTATGGCTATGTCCTTCTGTTAATTTGTCCATTAGAGAAAAGAATTCTTCGCTATGTCCTTCTAATCTAGGTATTATTCTTTCAATGGTTTGATTATAAGTTATAGTAACTTTTTCAAGACGTTCCTTATTGGTACTATTATGTGTTAATGCTATATAACGGCTAAGCTCCGGTATTAAAGCATTTGTAGGATCTATGTTATGTGTTTCAAGAAATTGATTTATATTTTCTTCAATAGTTTTACTATTATGAGTGAAAGATGGAGACATGTTAATACCTGTTTATTAAAAAAATTTAATTTTTATATAATATAGAATATTAACAATTTTTAAAAGTTTTTTTAAATAAACTACTTAAAATAATTTCTTTAACCCTTTTTGTAAAAGTTTATTAACAGGATCGTTAGATTTGTTTTCATCACTATTTTGGTTTTGTGGTTGTGGTTCCTCTGTATCTTTCTTTTTACGTAAGCCTAAAGCATCTTTAATTATACTCTCGGGTTTTTTCTCACCGCTTTTTAAATCTTTGATAACGCTGTTAAATACGTTTTTTACTAAATATGTTTTAAGGGCTTTCATATCTAGCTTATGCTGCGGATTATTTAAAGAACCGTATAATTTAACTGCTAGCGGTGGTAATTCCTTGATAGTAACGCTTGCACTAACATCCATTACATATTGCGGTAGGTTGACTTGACCGCCGACATTTGCTTTAGCAGGGCTAGCATCTAGGCTACATTGACTTAATTTAACTATACCGTTTTCTATATTCCCGCTTACAATTAAATTATTGAAAGAAGTGCTGCCGCCACTTAAAAAATTATTGATAAGGTTTAATACTCCTTCGCTATTTTTTGCATTACTTACGGCATCAGCGATACGGTTTAAATCAAAGCCGCTAATTTTTCCGTTATCGCTATTGACGTTAAACTGTCCGTTTAAGTTTTTAACATAATCATAAACGCTAGTACCTGCCGAGTTAAGATCGGTTTTAAAACTTAACCTCCCGTCAGTTATTTTTATTTTATTTCCTTGCGGTGTTAGGCTTTTAAGATAAGCATTTTTTAAATCAATTTTCATTGAAATATTTTGGCTCTTACTACTATCGACATAACCGTTTGCATTAAGCTCACCGCCGTAAATATTTGCATTAACCGAAGTAATATTTAGCTTACCTCCTGCTATATTTAATTTTGCTTTTAAGTTATTTATAATTAGTGAGTCATCGGTTAATTTATCGATATTAATAGCGGCATTCCCTTCAATATTATTCAAGAAACCTAAATTAATAGGATTATTTGACCAAGGGGTGTTATTTTTAGGAGCAGCAGCTATATTTTGACTAGGCACATTATTTGCTTTGTTTGAAGCAGGAGCAGGGTGGTTACTTGCTAAAATCTTTTCTAAATTAATTAACGGGCTATATAAATTAAGGTTAAAATTAGGTTTTTGAGCAGCTAAATTAATATCGCCTTTAAAAGAAATATTAATATTAAAAACTAATATTTTATTATCTATATGAAATACATCTTTAGATTTTTGTACTTCACCGTTTAATTGCACGCTACCTATAGAATTTAAATTACTAACTCCCATAAGAGCCATTAATGACTCAAAATTATTAATTTTTAGATTGTGATTAACGGCAATATCTTGCGTTAAATTTTTTAGTTTAATATTCCCTTGCACGCTAGTGCCCGCAGTAGAAAAGTTGATATTTTGTAAATTTATTTCTTGCGGATTATAAATTACATTAGAAGTAATAGTAATTTTTTTTTTAATAATAGTCGGTAATTTATCGGTTTTTAACTTTAAGGCATTGAGTAACGGGGCTAGACTATCCGCTTGCAAGCTTATATTACCGTTAAATAAGCTAGATTTGTCCATATTAGAGGTAATATCGCTTACTATATTACCTTGATTTACGGCAATATTTGCTTTTAGATTATTCTGCTCTAAATTATAATTACCGTTTGCAAGTAATTCTATGCTCATAAATTTAAGCTTTGCATCCTTAATCTCAATATTTTTATTATTTGCATTAATTAAAGATGTTAATTCATAATCATTTTGTAATTCAGTCGGCAATTTCAGAGTTTTAGTATTACCTTTAACATTTGCAACGCCTGCAAAAGAATTATTTTCGCTATCAAATTTTCCTTCGATTTTGATTTTTTCATCCGCAATATTGATATCTGCATTTAACGGAATTATTTTGCCGATTTCTGTAATATTTCCTGCTATATTAATTTTTTGTTCTAAAGCATCCAGTGCTAAAGTAAAATCTATCGGACCTTTAAGGCTTTTAATTTGGGTATCTAAGTTAATATTATTAAATATTTTTTCGTTACCTTTTTCTATATATTTAATTTTACCGTCTATTATTTTTAAATGATTGATTAATATGGGAAGTTGTAATTCGTCCTTGTCATTAGAAGCTATTTCTGTGGAGTTATCGCTGCTTACACCTGCTTTATTGCTAGATGTAGAAAGCTCCCAATTTTTTTGTCCGTTACTTAAAACTTCAAGATTTATAACCGGTTTTTGTAATTCTATACTTGCAACTTCAATCGCACCTTTAAAAAGCGGTAAAAGGCGTAAAGAAGCTTTAGCGTTTTCAACGGAAGTTAAATAAGGTTCTTTTGCACCTTCTATTGATGATAATTTGACTTCCGTTAGTGACACTGCCGGGTTCGGCAGTAAAGATAATTTTATATCACCGTTAATAGTTAGGTCTCTATTTGTTTGTTCCTTAACCTTACTTATTATTACTCCTTTATAACTATTTAAAGGTATGAAAAACGGAATTACAAGTAATAATATTATTATACTTATAAAGGTGATAAGTGAGTATTTTAAAGCTTTCGGCATATGATTAATCTTTTTTTGTATATATATTAAACACTTATTATGTATAAAATTCAAGTCTTACATTTCCATAACTTGCTAAAAGTACGTTGACCGAAGTAGAAACTAATAATACCGGCAAAGATAGTTTGGTCTTCTATACTCCATAATATATCCAAATACTCAACTAGCAAAGCAGAGCTTTTCAGTGATTTATATTGAACATATTTCACTCCTCCGTACATCGCAAAGAAGCTATAAGCAAGTACCGGTCTTACTGAACCGTTTAAAGCATCAACCCAACTAATGCCTGATTTATAAGTGGAATAAAGCGAATATTGTTCTGCCATTTCTTGCGATATTGTAAGCTCGGTAAAAATTTTAGATTGATTAAGCTTGTTGTTGGCAATTTGACGATCTAAAATATTTATCTCGTGTTTTTTGTCGTTAATATCTTTATATATTTTCAAAATCTCGGGGATGATAGAACTAACAAACCCTGTTATCGCTGCAAGTAAAGTAATCATAAACTACCTATTTATATAAGTTTTAGGTAAATTATAGCAAAGATTAGTTACTAGACTAAGAAGGGGGCGGACGTTATTGGGAGGAGAAACGTAGTTTCGACGTGGCAATCTTGTCAAACATCCTGAGATTGCTTCGTCAAAACTTATAGTTTTTCCTCGCAATGACGGGCAGTATCCAACATAAAACTATTTCAAACTAGACCATATACGCTTTTTAGCAATATAGAAAAATATAGTAAATACTACTAGAAACATCATAACTTTAAGACCCATCGATTTACGATGCTCCATTTCAGGCTCGGCTGCCCATTGCAGGAATACCGCAACATCGTGGGACATTTGTTCTACACTTGCGTTAGTACCGTCCATGTAAGTTACCTGCCCGTCCGTTAGAGGAGGGGGCATTGCTATCTGACTGCCCGGGAAATATGGATTATAATGGGCGCCGTTCATTAATTTAAAATCAGCCGGCGGTTCACTATAACCGGTAAGTAGGGAATAGATATAATTAGCTCCGTCATGACGAGCTTTTATTATCAAGGATAAGTCAGGAGGATGAGCACCGTTATTAGCCGCTCTTGCTGCTTGTTCATTTGGATAAGGTGACACAAAGCGATCAGAAAGGATAGCAGGGCGGTCAAACATATCACCGTCATCGTTTGGTCCGTCTTTCACCGTATAATTTCTAGCAATTTCCTTTATTTCTTCTTCCGAAAAACCGATATCTTTTAAGTTACGGTAATATAGATTATTTAAGCCATGGCAAACGCTACAAACTTCTTTATAGACCTGAAAACCCCGTTGTGCAGCCGTGCGATCAACGCTGCCTCGTAAGCCCTCAAAATGCCATTTCATCTTTTTTGGATGCAATGCCTCCTCATTCGCTAGGCTGAGGCTAGAGATTAGTAATATGAGGATAGAGATAAGTAGTTTATTGTGCATTCTAAGTATTAAAAAAATTAAAAATTTCAGAGTACAGTATCCAGTATGCATAACACATATATAATATTATTGGCAATATCGTAATAATAGTAACCCACAATTTTCGTGGTCGATATATTATTTTAAAATTTAACTGTGTATCCCAAATAGTAGAACCTGCAGAAATTAATCTTTTATATGATAAGCAATATATTAATTCATTTAATAGCGGCAATAAATATCCAGAACCTCGAGTAATAACTAAAATCTCTCTTTTAATAAGTATAATAAAACTATAAGGAGAATTATTTATATCTACTATTTTTATGCCGAATATCCTTTTTCCTAACGTATTTCCAAAACAATATATAAATATTGAATTAATTAATATACTAACAATACATATTAATATACCTAGAGCATAACCTAGCAATATATTACGATTCTTCAACAATTCAAAAATTTTAGTAGTATAATAAACTTCGTTTATAATTAAAAATGCTAATATTATACTAAGTATTGTTATTATAACAAAAGAATACACAATATAATCAAGCATTCTCGCTGCCCAACGTCGCCAAGCATGCAAAGCTGTTACTTTTTCAGGAACTTCCCAATTTATAGGTTGCATATTATTATTATTTCTTATGTTATAGTTTTTAAGTGTTTTAGTTTGCTTGCGTAGATTAATTCCGCTCCTGTCATCCCGTGATTTATTCACGGGATCCAGCTTAAAATACTAAAATTATAAGTATTTTTGATTGTTTTCTGGACCCCGTGGTCAAGCCACGGGGTGACATTGAGGACTTTTTCCAATTACAGCTCCTCCGGTAGCGGTAGCGGTTTTTCGTATTTACTAATCAGCGGTAGAGCTACTAAAAAATGAAAGAAGTAATAACATGCAGCAAAGCGGCTAATAGTAATATACGGCTCTTCTGCCGGCTGACCGCCTAGATATCCAAGCAATATAGTATCGGCAATAAAAAACCAAAAAGCAATTCGGTACATTGGTCTATAGTTGCCGCTTCTAACCTTAGAGCTATCAAGCCAAGGTAGTAAGAATAATACGAATATACTGCCGAACATCAGTAGCACGCCGCCAAGCTTAGAAGGTACGGCTCTAAGTATTGCGTAAAATGGCAGAAAATACCATTCAGGAACGATATGGGCAGGCGTAACTAGCGGATTTGCCGGTATATAATTATCGGGATGCCCTAAATAATTTGGCTCATAAAAAATAAAATAAGCGAATATTATGAAATATACGCCGAAACCGACAAAATCCTTAACCGTATAATAAGGATGAAAAGGAATAGTATCTTTAGAGCTCTTAACGTCAATACCTTTCGGGTTATTCGAACCGTGTTGATGCAGTGCTACTAAATGCAGCATAACAAGTGCAACGATAATAAACGGTAGTAAATAATGCAAAGCAAAGAATCTATTTAATGTAGGATTATCAACGGAAAAACCGCCCCATAGCCACGTAACTATTGATTTGCCGATTAGCGGAATAGCCGAAAATAAATTTGTGATTACCGTTGCTCCCCAGTAGCTCATTTGTCCCCACGGAAGCACATAACCCATAAAAGCCGTAGCCATCATAGTTAGGAAAATGATTATACCGATATGCCAAAGTAGTTCCCTTGGTGCTTTATAAGAGCCATAATACAACCCCCTTGCTATGTGCAGATAAACCGCAGCAAAGAACATTGATGCACCGACTGCATGGGTATAACGAAGTAACCAGCCGTAATTTACGTTACGCATGATTCGCTCGACGCTATCAAAAGCATGATCAACATGCGGAGTATAATGCATGGCTAAAATTACGCCGGTAATTATCTGAATTACCAATGCAATACCGGCAATAGAGCCTAAATTCCACAAATAGCTGAGATTTTTAGGAGTTTGGTAGTGACTGAAATGCTTTAAAAAAGAGAAAATCGGAAGACGATAATCTATCCATGCCATAATAGCATTAGTTTTTTTGGTTTTAGGGGTAATATCTTTATTCATAAACAATTACCCAATTCTTATTTTAGTATCGCTGATAAAAGTGTAAGGCGGCACGGCTAAATTTAAAGGTGCAGGTCCTTGGCGTACTCTACCTGATGAATCATATTGCGAGCCGTGACACGGACAAAACCATCCATCATATTTTCCTTGATTAGCAAGCGGCACGCAACCTAAATGCGTACAAATACCGATTGTTACTAACCAATTATCATGACCTGCTTTTACACGTGCTTGATCTTCTTCAGGGTCAATAAGCTCGGACATTTTTACGGCTCGTGCTTCGGCTATTTTATCCGGAGTACGGTTAGTGATAAATACTGGTTTTCCTTGCCATTTAACCGTAACCGTTTGACCTACGGCAATATTTGATAAGTCGACTTCGATCGACGATAAAGCAAGAACATCGGCAGAAGGGTTTAAAGAATCAATAAGAGGCCAAAGCGTACAGGCAGCTCCAACCGCTGCAACGCTACTAGCCGTTAGAACCATAAAATCACGTCGCGTAGTTTGTTTGTTGTTAGTATCTTCAGTGTCTGACATATCTTAGTTTGTATTGTTACTATTTTCATAAGGATTTGTAGGAGTAGCAGGTTCAGGAATAGTACCGTCTCCCACTCCTCCGTTTTCAGGTCTTTTTATAAGATGTTTCATACCCTGCTGTAATTGCTCTTCTCCCGTACCTTCTCTGACTTCATATTGTCCGGGATCACTTAAACAGTTCCAGAAACTAACTAAATGATCCCAATCAGGACCAAGTTTTGTAGTACAATTTTGAGCAATAGCCTTACTGGTATCTAATATCTCGGTAGTAGATTTAGTAAAATAATCTATAAAACCGATTTGCTCAAGTCCTTTTGCTATATAATATAATACAATTAATGATGCTATAGCTATCATTAAATACCATTTAGTAATAAGACCCCATAAGAAAACACCCATAGGGTTAGCTGCAATTAACCTTCGTAAAGCTTGCCACATATACTTTTCTCAAAAAAATTTGTTATTTTATCTTATACTATTCTGTTAGTAAAAATAAAGAAAATAATCACGTTACATTGTAAATATTTCTAATTAGATATGAACTTAAAAAGAATGAAACGGGTAAAAATACTAGATTGATACCTATCATAATAAAAATTAATTGTAAGTTATTATTTTGTAATATTAATCCTGTCATTATAATATTGGGGATTAGCAACGGCATAACAAATATACCGATAAAATTAGCATTAACCTTAAAATAACACTGCATACTAGCCGATAATACTACGAGACTGCTTGATAAAAGTAATATAAGCCATACACTGATAAAGAAAAATACGACTTCTTGCAAAGTATGATCAAAAAAAACATATATAATAGGTAATATTAAAATTACTCCTATCGTGCTACTTATAAATATAGCAAAAAATTTAGCTAATATAATTTTTTCGTGGCTAATGCTAGATAATAGTAATTCCAAAGTACCGTCTTCTAAATCGGATTTAAATAAGCCAGAAGAGAAACTAATTAATGAAATCAATAGACAAATTACCGAAAAAATTAAACCGAATTTTTTAATATCATCATGGCTATTAATTAAAGTAGTACTAATGATACAAAACAAAAAAAATATAACTAAATATTTAATCATATTATTAATACGATTCTGTATTATAAATTCACGTTTAATTAATGTTAGTAAATTATTCATAGTTAAGTAGGTTATAAATCAAATACATAACGGAAGAAACGGTTAAACCTATACCTATCTCTACGGCAAATATTCCTATGTGTTGAGCAAGTAGTTTATCGTTAGTAAAATTTGTTAGAGAATAATAATTTAAATAATTATCATTAAAAAATAGCGATATTGCTCCGGTTACCCCGTATATCATTACTCCTAAAACTGCAATTGAGATTAGTGAATTAATTGAGAAATATCGCTTTTCATAAACCAAATCATAAGCAATAAGACCGGATGCAAATATAACACCGGCTTGAAAACCTCCGCCTGGTGACGATTCACCGTTTAGCTGAATATATAAACTATATAAAATTATATAAGGTACTATGAAAATAGTGAGATATTTTATTATTGGATTTGTCATCCCGTGACCCTCCTGACGTTGTTGCATGGATCGAAAAACGTATTCGGTGTCATCCCGTGGCTTGTCCACGGGATCCAGAATAAATCGAGATAAATCGAGCTTTAATTTTAAAAACTTACTGTATTTATACTTTTTAATTACTGGATCCCGTGGACAAGCCACAAGATGACAGGAGCAAAAATTATCCATGCAACAACGCCAGCTCTCTTGCGATATGACGCCCTCAACTTTTCTTAACGATAATATCAATAATACGGCAATGCCGGCAATTAAAATTACGCTAGTCTCACCGAGAGTATCATACCCACGGTAACTAGCAAGAATAGCTGCTACAAAAGACGGTACTCCTATATCTTGCTTTGTATTTTCTAGGTAATATTTCGTTACTCCTGTTTGCAATGGTGTATTTTCGTCGCCGTAATTCGGCAATTCAAGCCCCATATAAACAAGAGTTCCAATAAATAACAAACATATTAAGCTTGCCGGGATAATTTTAGTTCTTTGGATATTCTTAAGATCAGGGGGTAATTTCCGTAATAAGTTTAAATATACGCATGTTGATAGACAAGCCCCTAAAGCTGCTTCAGTCATCGCAACATCGGGAGCATCCATTAGCAAGTAAGATAAACCGATCAATAAGCTGAATATAGAAGTAAAAATTACTGCTTCTAGTAAATCTTTAGCAATAATAATTTTTATTGAGATTACTATAAGTAAAAAAACAATTAAGTTAAGTAGGTAATTACTGAGATCAAAATTTAAAATTGTTTTTATTTCCATATAGTTTTTAAAGTAGGGCTAGCTTTAATGTTATTACTGCAAAAATTGGGCAAATGTCATTCCTGCGTGGATCGGTTTTTCCATTGTCATCCCGTGATTTATTCACGGGATCCAGTAAAACATATAAAAAATTTAGTTTTTTATATGTTTATTTTATTAAATATTTTTTTCTGGACCCCGTGGTCAAGCCACGGGGTGACACCGAATGCTTTTTTGATCCACACCGATAACACTTACACAGAAACAACATCGTGCTTCCCTCAATCTTTCTTACTATAAGATCTAACTTTCATGAGCAATGAGGCTTTGCCAAGTGCGTGCGTTGCTACCGGATTTAATAAAAAAATTAGTAAGGCTGCTAAAATTAACTTACTACAATTTATTAAATTTGTCTCAAGACATGCAAGTCCTATTAAACAAATCGGTATGGCAAAGCTTTCAATAACGCTTGCCGCATGCAGTTTTGTATAAAAATCAGGAAAACGAAAAAAGCCGATAATACCTGAAAATATAGCAAATAATCCAATAATTATTAATAATATTCCGATATAATGTAGTATCATGATTTTTTTAACTTTGGAATTATAACTATTGCATCAGATACGGGACGCATAATATGTTTCCCTAATGCTTCGTCTTCATCGCCTGTTACATTATTAACAACTTGCCCGTTTAAAAATAAAGTAGAAGAACCACCACCATCTAAATTAATTGCCGATTCACATCCAAGATTTAACATATAATTTGCAAGTTCCGTGTTAGTTAATCCTATTGCTTGGTCGCTAACTAGTTGTTTTTCTAGTATTTTTAATGCTTCGGCAATTGTTAGTTTTTCAATATTTGCACCTGCTTCTTTTCGTAAGATTGATCTAACTTGTACAAGCTTTAAATCATTTATATGTTGTTTATAAATATGTTCGGCAACTAATATTACTATAACACCGTCATTACGTATTCCTAAAGCGGTGCGGGCATGTGATACTTCTTTATTTTTATCTACTACGATTTTACCGTCTTGCATTAATATTGGAATACCGGTAACTACTGATGCAGTTTTGCTTAGGTTTATAGAGTTATTATCTTTATCTACAAACTCTAAATTTAGTTTTATACTGTCTCCTACTTTTATTAAAGGCAGTGTTTTGTCTTTTGAAAAAGACAGTACTAGACCTTTCGACGGTATAGGATTATCACCGTGCTTGCTTAATTCTGTAATTATAAAATTTTTATCAATTAAAATTTCTTTATTAGTATGAGGCGTAAGGGTAGTGGATGCCCAAACATCATTATATAAAGTAACGTCTTGAGGGTTAGAAAAATAATTAACCTGACTTGGAATAATATGAGTGCCGTTTATATCTATTGAGATTTTTGCGGAGCATTTAGTAATTTGAATGTTATTTTGATCTATAATTAATAAGCTTTGCAGCTGCTTTCTAAGCCCGAATAATTTCCCATCAATCATTAAAGTAAGGCTTGGTCTACCGTCATCACTACCGGCTATTTCAAAAAACCCGGCATTAATAGCAGCTACTGCATTTTTGCGTAGAGCTATTGCTTCCACCGTTTCTCTTCCTATTATCTGATTATGGGCTTTAACTAATTGTAAATCAAAATATTTAGGATCAATGGTTAGTACATGAATAACATGTTTACCTTGTTCATAACGATTATAAGTTAAACCAGTATCTTGAGTAGCATATATTTTAGAGCTAAATAATATTAAACTAATTAAAAAGTATAGTAGTTTATTCATAGGGTTTTAAAGTATTGCTTACGTAAATTGATTCCCAGCTTGCATCCCGTGATTTATTTGGTCTTGTTGCATGGTTCAGTTCTACCATTGTCATTCCGCGAGCTTGTAGCGGGATCCAGCTAAAAATACTAAAATTATTATTATTTTTAATTGTTTTTTGGATCCCGTGGTCAAGCCGGCGTTGTTGCATGGCTCCCTATGTCATTCCTGCGAAAGCAGGAATCCAGAAAAAATAGCCTAATATCAGTACAAAAATTGTATTATTGATAAAATAAATATATAAAAAACTAAATTTTTTATATATTTTACTGGATTCC
>DYDX01000042.1 GCA_020404425.1 Rickettsia endosymbiont of Pyrocoelia pectoralis | reverse complement strand
TCCTTATTTCTTCTCTTAATGCGGGCGTTGTCTTTCCCAATTTATGCAATTTTATTTTCATCACTTAACCTTTTTCTTACATATTCCATTCCATATAATATCAACTCTTTATACTTTGTGTAATCTGAAGAAATATAACACTTTCGCAGAGATGACATTGATAGCTTTTTAAGAACTGTCCGGTACTATGGGTGAATTTGCACGTTACCTGAATAAACTAAGTAAAACTTTCTAACGTTTATTATTACTCCTAAACTAAATTCTTAATAGAATTGAGAACCGTTTCTAAAATCATACTTGCTGCCACTGAATCGTCATTATTATTTCTCACCTTTCTTTTAATACCGAATGATTTAAGAAAATTATTTGCTGCCTTAGTAGTTAGTCTTTCATCTTGTAAATATATCGGTAAATCTATATGCTTTTCTAGTTCTTCGGCAAATTTAACTACTATCTTAGACTGCTCGCTAAGCTCCCCGCTCATATGCACCGGCAATCCTAATACAATCCCACAAGCTTCATATTTTTGCATTACGACTTGTAGAGCAGTAATTTGAGCATTATGATTAATACCGGATATAATATTTAAAGGCATAGCAACGGTACGTTCTTTATTAGATATAGCTACCCCGAGCTTCTTGCTTCCGTAATCAATTGCAATAAGTGAAGCATTTAAAGGTAAAGCTAGATAAAATTCTTGAAGATTATTTGCGATCATGATAGTTATTAAAATTCACTTACTAATTATATTATATGATAAAACTTATTCAAAAACATCTAGATATTAAATTAATCAAATCATCGGCTGTTTTAGCTCTTATTTATTGCTTATTATTCAATACGGCAATATTAATTTATAGGTTCGATTATTATAAGGCAAGTATCTTTAAAGGGTTATTAGAGCTATCGAAAGATTTTTTATATATCTATATATTTTCTTTTATAGTTTTTTTCGGTCTCAGCGTACATAGATTAGTTTTAAAGATCGGCTCGGCTTTTTTATTTTTTACTGCTGCTATAGCTAGTTACTATATATATTTCTTCAAAATAAAACCTACTAAACAAGTAATGGGCAGCCTATTTTCTACAGGTATTAATGAGATTTACGAATTAACTAGTATTAAACTAATAATATGGATAATTTTCAGTTTATTTACCTGTTTCTACACTCTTAAAACTTTTGCTTCCGAGAATAAATCATTTATATCACGTTTATTATCGGCTTTTTGCCTAGTTATTTTTATATATTATTACTCCTTCATTTAATATATTAAAAAATTATTTTCCAATTCAGTATTTACATAATACTTATCTAAATTTTGCCGGAAATTTTAATGATAAAAATTATGCACAAATAGATATCAGTAAGCATTATAGCTTTGTAGATAATTCAGATGAGGATATTATAGGAGTTTTGGTTATAGGGGAGTCGGCAAGACACGATCATTTCGGTATTAACGGCTATGAAAGAGAAACAACGCCTAATTTAAATAATCTTAATAATCTAATTTCTTACAAAGCTATTTCTTCTTCTAATCTTACTTATCTTTCCGTACCTTCTCTTCTTTCACGCTATCCGGCAAGCGAGCTTGAAAACAGTAAATACGAAAATACTTTTTTATCAGTTTTAACAGAGCTTGGATTTAATACTACATGGATCGGCACTCAAAGCTTAAAAAGATACTTTGCCGGTTTTGACCTAAGTAATATCTATAATGACGTTAATTTCACTATAATTCCTAGCGGTTCTGCTCTGTTTTCTTTAAATGATCATGACGAAAAGATGTTACCTTTCATAAAGGAACTTACGTTAAAAGCCGATAAGCAATTTCTAGTGGTACATACCTCGGGTAGTCATTAGCATTATGATGCAAGATATCCTAAAGAATTTAAAAACTTTACTCCTATATGTAAGGGTAAAGCTAAAACCGATGCTAGCAATTGCGATAAATTAGCCTTAATAAATAGCTATGATAACTCTATTTTATACACCGATTTTTTTTATCTAATTTAATAGGGCTGCTTAAAAGTAAAAATGCATTTTTATTATATGTGTCCGATCACGGTGAATCACTTGGTGAGAACGGGCATTACGGACATGGCGGCTCTATGCTTGCAGAGCAGATAACCGTACCTTTTATAATATGGGCATCAGATAGCTTTAAATCAAAACATCCGGAAAAAATACACTCGCTAAAAAATTATGCTTATACTGAAATTAGTCATGATCATGTTTTCCACTCAATTCTTGATTGTTTGAATATAGAATCCGATATAATCAATAAGGATTTTAGTGTTTGTAAATCTAGAATATACTCTTCATTTACTAGCAGTATATAATTTTAAATTGAAATCCAAGCTCATTCGTTAAAATCGTCATTAACTCAAGCCCTGCTCTATTTTTCCATTCTCCTTGATCGTAAAAAAAATGGTAAGGACCGCTAACCGGTGAAGATAGCCAAATCTCTTTTGCTGCACTTTGTTTATTTATTACATACGTACCTTTGCTAGTCTCAAGATTTAATATATCGCCTTGCGAATCTACATCTATGATCCCGTCTTTGTCATGCTCTTCAATTTTATCGGCTATATATGTAATTGTCTTTTCGGCTATTTTGTTAAATTCGGTATTATTCATATTTTTTATTTTTCAGGGTCAGTAACTTTTTCAGGATCAATAATCGGTATTTTAATTAAACTTTTTCTGTAGCTATCAACAAATCTATTATGATCATTAAGATTGTTAGAGAAATTATGCCCTCCTTTGCCGTCTACTACAAAAAATAATGCATCTGTTTTAGCAGGTTTTACTACTGCTTCCAATGATTTTAATGAAGGGCAACAAATCGGACCCGGCGGTAAACCTTTAATATAATAAGTATTATAAGCCAATTCTTGTAATAAATCCTTTTTGGTTAGCGGTCTTGCCAATTTAAATTTCCCTTCAGTTAACGCATATATAGTAGTTGGATCGGCTTGCAGTTTCATATTTTTTTTCAAACGATTAATAAATACTGCGGCAATAATCGGTTTTTCTGCATTTGTTCCTGCTTCTTTTTCTACTATTGAAGCAAGAGTTAATACCTCAAGCCTAGTTTTTAAGGGAGAACCTGGCGAAAGCTGCGTCATTACTTTATCCAAATTAGCAGACATTAAGCTCCTCATTTGCTCTATCAACTGCTCTTTTTGATCACCGTAAGAAAAGAAATAAGTTGAAGGCATTAAAAAACCTTCAGGTACTATACCTTTTATCTCTCCTATTAAACGCTGTTCTTCAGAGATCTTGTTTGTTATTTCATTAACTACACTACCCTCATATATAATCATTTTATGTATTACGGATTTGCCGCTTGCTAAAATCTTTAAAGCTTGAAAAGGCGATATATTAGGAGTAAATACATATTCACCGCTTTTAAGAGGGTTTTTTACGGAATAAATTTTTGCAACTATTTTAAAAATTTCCGGATATTTAATTACTTCATTAGAGTAAAGCTTTGTAACTATTTGATTTACCGATAATTTAGGCTCAATAATTATTGTTTTATTTTGAGTGAGGCTACCGGGTACAAAGATATAAAATATGCTAAAATTTAGTAAAGTAATAAATATTATTAAAGATACAATAGCAAAAAAGAACTTAGTTTTTAATATATTTCTTAGCATAATATTTCATAAAATTTAGAAAAATAATAAAAATACCATGAAATATGGTTTTTCTTGACATTCGAAATAACATATAGTAATAATAGCTATAAGTTAGTATAAACTAAAATACTTGAAATTAAAATTATATACTCATAATTTAATAAATCAAGAGTTTTAAGATTTAGTATAAAAATATTTTAATTTTTATTAAAACTTCTAGTGAATTTAGCTCATATTTTAAAATAATATGTAATAATTTGACTATACTATAGCACTATTAACAAAACAGCTTTAATTGATAATTAAAGAGATTTTTAAGCGAAAATTAATATGATTTTTGCAAAAATAGCCTTTCCTATTTTAAAAAAATCTTATAACTGCTAGCCGCAAAGAATTTTATTAGCTTTAAATTTATTTTGTTAGCAGTCGGCATTGTTGCGTGGATACCAGAGTCGTCATTGCGAGGATCAGAGCATTGTTGCAATCCAGAAAAATAATAAAAAAATTCTGTG
>DYDX01000041.1 GCA_020404425.1 Rickettsia endosymbiont of Pyrocoelia pectoralis | reverse complement strand
CTTAGATCATTTGAAACTTTGCTTGACTAAATCTACTAATAAGATTTATTCTTTGATTAATAAAATCTTTTTTTATGATAAAAACTTTACTCTCTTTCAACTTAGTAACTAATTTTGTCCGGTACTATAGAATAAATCACTGGATGACACAGAACACTTTTTTGATCTACATCTTTAAATTATGGAAAAGCTAATGCTTAAAAAATATATATCTATCCTGATATTACTAACCGCTTCTATAGCCAAAGCAGAAATAATAGAAGTAAATAATTTCGATAAGATAAAACAAGATTTTGAAGAAAATTATAATAAAAATTATCTACCTAAGGATTTATTGGTAGTAATAGATTTAGATAGATTATTATTTAAATCATTATTATCTACAGGTGAACAATTTAATAATGATCTTTATTCCGGTCTAATACCTGCTTTCAAAAAAATTAATAAAGATCCTAAAAATATTTACATAGACCAGCTAATTTTAACTAACGATAAATATAAAAAAGAGTTGAAAGATCCAGAGTTTTCGGATTTTGTAAGTATGATTACCAAGGATAAGATTCCTGCAATAGGATTAAATAAAAATTATACGGGTAATTTTAATAATATTCCTAAATTTGAAATATGGTTTGCCGATTATCTAAAGAAAAATTTTAAGATTGATTTCTCAAATAGTTTTTCCGAAAATAATTATGTTATATTTAATAATTTAAAAAGCTTCTCTAACACTTACCCGGTATTTTATAAAGGTATATTAACTAGTAACAATGTATACGGATCGGAGCTATTATTAAATTTTCTTATTCAAATGCATTTTATGCCTAAAACTTTTATAATGATTAGCAGTAGTAGATCGTTATTAAGTTCGATGAAAATGCAATTAGCTAATTATAGTTCTTCCGTTTTATTTATAGGTTATTATTATAATAATCCTGATAAACCTAGCAATAATGATCCTGCATATTATGCTAAACTGGTCAATGACTTAATCGATCAAATGGGTAAGATAAAAAGAAATAATCCGGTGATAAAAAATAGTACAAAAAAGTAAAAGTTTTATGATGAAAGTAAATCGAGTTTTATTAAGTTTATTACTTTGCTTATTTATTTCGAATGTAAGTTACGGTGAAATACCTTTTGAAATAATATCTACTAAAGTAATACCTACTTATTCTATAAATTCGGTAACCATGAAAAAAATATTACCGGAAATAGATAAGAACACCTTAATACTCATAAATATAGATGATACTATTATAACGCCGAAATCGAAATTATTTCGTTACAACGATAATTCTTATATAAATTTCACTAAAAACTTATATAGCTTAGCGGTGCTTGATTCATCAGTTAATGCAACTATTGCCGAGTTAATAAAACAGCGTCAAATGATGCTTGTGGAAAAAGGATGGGTTGAGTTCGTTAATAAAGCAAAACAACAGGGAGCAATGGTTTTAGGGCTTAATGAAGTAACAGCTCCATGTAATTTGATTGAAAATTATGAAGGATGGTTGTATACCTTACTTTACGGCTTTAATATTAATTTTACCGATAAGGTTAATGATAAAGATGTATTTAGGTTTAATCCGAGTGATGCCACTGCACCTATTTTCTATTTAGGTATAATATTTACCGGAAGTAATAGTAAGGTAAAAACTCTTATGGATTTTCTAAAAATGCTGCCTCAGCAACCTACTAAAATTATAATTTTCTCAAGTGATAAAAAAGATTTAGAAAATATAAATACCTATTTAAGAATGGTTGATATAGAATATTACGGAATTGAGTATCTAGGATGGCAGCAATTACCCGGTTCTCCTGATGATGAAGTTGTCAAGTTGCAGCAATCGACTCTTCTAAATACCGGTAAATGGTTGGAGGATGAGGAAGCTAGCCAGATGTTAAATAAATAAATATGAACGATAACTTAATAAACTCCCTTAAAGAACTTGTTATTGATACAGGTAAAATTGCGTTAGAGATAAAAAAATTAGGAATATTATCCGATACTAAATCAGACGGCTCGGTAGTAACTAATGCCGATAAAGAGATTAGCAAAGTAATATACGAAGCACTAAAAGCTTTAACCCCTGAAATACAAATAGTATGTGAAGAGCAGCCGTTACCGAAGCTTAACGGTGATAGTTTTTGGCTAATCGATCCTATTGACGGAACTCGGAGTTACGTAAACGGTAAAAGTACCTACACTATAAATATAGGTCTTATTGAAAACGGTACTCCGACGATAGGTTTTATTTATCAACCTGAAACCTCTAAGTTGTATTATACCGATCAGAATAAGCAGCTAAGGATTGAGCAGAATTTTAAAGCAATATCTTCTACCTTTAAGTCGCCAAATGAAGGGTTCAATGCAGTGATAGGATACTATCATTCTAATAAAACAACTAAAGAATTCTTAAATCAATATTCGTTTAATAAAATAGAAGCAATAGGAAGTTCGATTAAGCTATGTATGATAGCCGAGGGCAGGGCAGACATATACCCAAAATTCGGTCAAACTATGGAGTGGGATATAGCCGCAGGGCATGCTTTGATTAAAGCCAGCGGCGGTAATATTTTGGATATAAACGGTAAAGAGATTACTTACGGTAAAGAAAATTTTGCCAACCCGCACTTTTTTGCTTGTAGTAAAAATTGGCTATCAAATGTCATTACTGTATAGGTGTGGCTTTGTTGTATGGATCGGAAAACCCGCTAGGTGTCATACCGTGGCTTGTCCACGGTATCCAGAAAAACAACTAAAAATATCAATAATATTGATATTTTTAACTGGATCCCGTGAATAAATCACGGGATGACAAAGGTGAACCCGATCCATGTGGGCAACGCTTATAGCTGCTTGCTTCCGCTCCTTATATCCAAGGCAAACTATAATATCTTAAATCTATAATAAGTTTGGTTTTTTTCACCTTTACCTATCAAAATTCCCTGCTCTAAACCATATACTAAATCCCTACTAGCCGTTGCCGTCGAAATATTTTTATGCAGCAGAATATAATCTTTTCTAGAAAACCATTTATCTGCTAAATTAAATTTAGCAAACTCAATACGTGAAAGTTGCGAGTCCGCTTCATATACCACATTATTACTGTATAATTTTAATGCTGCAACTATTTGATCAAGCATAAACTCTATAAATAATGTAGACTCGCCAAGCTTATCACATTCCCTTAAAGCATTATAATACTCCGCTTGGTTATTTCTGATCAAACTCTCAACGGAAATATATTCAAAGACTTTGTTAGTTTGCATGAGCAGTAATTGCTGCCATAATCTACCGATCCGCCCGTTACCGTCAGAAAAAGGATGGATAAATTCAAATTCGTAATGAAATATACAAGCTTTAATTATTCCTGAAATATCATCAAATATATCATCCTTGGGCTTTATAAAATCAAACAAATTTTGCATTAAGACGAATACACGATTAGCAGGAGGTGCAAGATGTACTAGTTCATCGCCTTTAAATATACCTGCTTTGCCTTTACGCCAAGATCCGTTATCCGCAATGAGTCCGTGCATTAATATTTCATGGGCTTTTAATAATGATTCAAGGCTAAAAGGGTCAAATAATGCTAGATCGTCATATAATTTTATAGCGTTTTTTACTTCTAAAATATCTTTTTCAGGTGCAAGCACTCTTTTGCCATTTATTAAGTCGGTAACTTGCTCTATGCTTAGAGTATTACCTTCAATTGCTAAAGATGACTGAAGAGTTTTAATTTGATTATTTTTTCTAAGTTTTACAGGCGGAATATAAAGTTTGGCTCCGAGTAAAATACCCAGCTCATAAGAAATATCTTGTAATAACTTCAAGATTTTATTAGTTATTTGAAAAGGTGGTTTTTTATTCATTAAATGATAGTATCATATGATACTATCATTGTCTATAGAGAAAGCAATTTTATGCCCAATTCAGCTTTTTTAATTGCGTTTTTTGTATCGGTTATTCGTTATTATGATTATGCATTATTTGGCTTATCTGCAAGCATCTTAGCACAAAATTTTTTACCGCAGGATGAGCATGATACGCAACTGCTCGGCTTTTTTGCCTTACTTAGTGCAGCGGTTATAATCCGTCCGTTAGGTTCGATAATTTTCGGATATATCGGGGATAAATACGGACGCACTAAAGCTATCAAAATATCGATGCTTATCAGCAGCATTTCCACCTTATTGATTGCCGTTACGCCGTCTTTTCAAACAATAGGTATTTTGGCGACTATCATACTTGTATTTTGCCGTATGATTTTTATTGCTAGCCTTGCCGGTGAAGTTGACGGGATAAAGATTTACGTGGCAGAAAAAATAGGCAATAACAGAAAAAATTTAGGTATAGGATTGGTTGCAAGCTGCACTCAGGTGGGAGCGTTGCTTGCTGCTATAGCTTATTATTATGCGAGCAACTCCGATAATAATTATTTATGGCGTTTTAATTTCCTTGTCGGTTTTATATTTGGTTTATCTGCAATTTTAATGAGAAATTATTTTGAAGAAAGTAGCGAATTTTTAGATTATAAAAACCGGCAACATTTTAAGATTTCTATTTTTCAAACGCTCAGGAGTAATAAATTATCCTTTATTCTTGCATTGCTAATAAACGGTACTATTGGCGGTATATATCATTTCTTAGTAATTTTTTTAGGAGTATTTTTAGCAAAAATAGCTTTTATAAATCCTGCTCAAACCGAGTTTATGAATATAGCTTTGATTATTACTTATGGAATATCTGCCTTGTTTGCGGGTCTATTTAGCGATAAAATAAACCCCTTAATACAGATTATAGGAGCTTTGTCACTCAGTCTTATAGTTGCTATTTCTATGCAAATATTACTATATAAGCAAATATTTACCGTTATCTGTCCTATTATACTGATCGGGCTTGCAGCATTTTATACCGTTCCCTTGCAAATTATCGTTCAATCCTTATTTAAAACTCAAGTGAGAATGAGGCTTTATAGTTTATCACACTCACTTGGCAGCATCATCCTCTCCTCAACTACACCTTTTTTTAGTATGCTATTATGGCAGAATTCTAAATCATTACCTCTAACCCTAAGCTATTTCACCTGCCTGCTGATAATATTAACAGGTGCGGTGTTGGTTTTAAGAAAAAATTCCCATAAACAAAATTAACTTGCCCCCTGATTATTTTCTCCTAAATTCTTAACATCTATTCCCCATTTTTCATGCTCTAAATAAGAAACTATATTATATAGTATTTCATTAGGTAGGTATGGAGAAGTATTTTCAGAATCAGGCTGAATTACTTTACATATTCCTTTAATTAGAAAAGGATTGGCTTTAATAAAATCATCCATTTTTATTAATATAGAGTCTATGTTATTAACTTCTTGTTCTTCTCCCAAATAAAATTCTTGTTCTTTTATTAAATATTTTTTTAATAAATCTTTATTTACTACTTCATAAAATTTTACAGCATTTGCAATTTTTAAAGGATCATTCGAATTATTTTCACTTCCAAAAGATTCATTTAGCAGTATAGCTAATTTTTTTGCTTTCTCATTATTTTCTGAGATTTTTTGTTTTATAAAAGCTTTTCCTTTCTTGGTTTTCTGATAGAATGTATTATTAATAATATTTTTAGACACTTTATTAATAATTAATGAAAAAACCTTATCTTTTCCTCCTGTCATATCGATAGAAGTCTCTAAAGTTGAAAAACCACGACTACTAATACGATTAATTTCATCATCAGGCATTCTTTTTATAAGCAATTTACAAATTTCTTCTAACCCCGATTCAGCTGCTAAATGTAAAGCATTACTACCACCACTATAAATATGATTAATCTCACTATCAGGCATTTTTTTAATAAGTAATTCACAAGTTTTTTCTAATCCTTGTTGAATAGCCGACATTAAAGATTCATGGAAATAATCCCATTGAAGTTGACTTAATTTAGTACTATCCATTTCAGCAATTAACTTTTCAGCTTCCACTTCATTTTTTGTTTTTATTGCTTCTCTTAAAGTCATAAACATAATTATATCCCCTTTGTTAAATTATTTAATTCTTGATACTTTATTAATAAATTGTATTATTATTAATAATTTTAGAAAATACAAGAAATTTCTAGTTAGAAAATTAATGAGTTTAAACAAATCATTATGATTCAGCTCGATTAAATATAAAAATTGAGTATATAATAACTAATTGTCGCCATAGTGACCCCACATACGCAAAATTTTTATTTCTTTAGTTTCTTCATATATTTGATAAAATAACCTGTGCTGTAGGTTAATTCTTCTTGAATAAGCACCATTATAAGCACCTACTAATTTTTTATAAGGAGGCGGATTTTGAAAGGGATTATTTTCAATAATCTTTAATAGGTTTTGAATTTTATCGTTATAAATAGATTTGTTTACTAATTTATAATCTTTGCGTGCAGCTTCGGTAAAATATAAAGTGTACATTATTTATACTAATCTAGTGATGTGCTGCATGCTTTGATAGGAGTATTTAACCCCTTAATAATTGAGTCGCTTAATTCTTTATTAGAAGCTACAAATATCGTTTCTTGTATATTTTCCCAATCATCAGCCGAAATTAAAACAGCGGCATTTCGCTTACCCTTTATTAAGGTAGGCTCATGACTTATAGCTAATTCATCAATTAACTTATATAAGCTTTTTCTAGCTTCACTAGCAATTAAACATTCCATGAATTTATTAATTTAGTTATTGTAATTTAATAGTACCATATGAAGTACCAATGGTCAATGATTAAACAATTAAAAATTTGGCATTGCCTAAAAAAAGTTGACAGGGAGTAGGGAAGAAAATATCCTTGTAAAAAAAAAGTTAAGGTATAAGGATGTTAAAAGAGTGGAAAGAATGCAAAGAATGCCGGAGTGAGAATATAGTAAAAAACGGTACCCATAAAGGAATACAAAGATATAAATGTAAGGAATGTGGG
>DYDX01000040.1 GCA_020404425.1 Rickettsia endosymbiont of Pyrocoelia pectoralis | reverse complement strand
TTTAAGTTAGTTTTTTTGGCTCTACAAAATGCTCAAAAAAAATGGTCCATGCCCATCAGAGATTGGAAATTAGCTTTAAATCAATTCGCTATTTTATTTAACGATTGAGAATATACTTACACAGACTTTATGACATACTCAATAATAACATTAAGATAAGCTTAATCAGGCATAGTATTTTTCCTCCAAGTATATTCTCGGATCATGTAAAATAAGTAATATTTGATATAACTATATCTCTGAAAGCTTCTTGGCTTCGTCATCCGAAATTAAAGCTTCGACAAATTCATCCAATTGTCCATTAATTACTTCATCTATTTTATAGATAGTTAAGTTGATTCGGTGATCCGAGACACGCCCTTGCGGAAAATTGTAAGTACGTATACGTTCCGAGCGATCGCCTGAACCTACCTGCTCTCGTCTATTATCGGCTCTTTCTTGATCTTTTTTCCTGCGTTCTTCTTCATATATTCTAGAACGTAAAATCTTTAACGCTTTAGCTTTATTTTTATGCTGAGATTTTTCATCTTGTAATGCTACCGTAATACCAGTCGGTATATGCGTTATTCGTACGGCAGAATCCGTAGTATTAACGTGCTGTCCGCCTGCCCCAGAAGCTCTATAAGTATCAATTCTTAAGTCTTTTTCTTCAAGTTTGATATCAATTTCCTCTGCTTCAGGAAGTACTGCAACGGTTGCAGCAGAAGTATGGATACGCCCTTGTGACTCCGTTTCCGGAACACGCTGGACTCTATGAACGCCTGACTCGAATTTAAGTTTAGAGAATACATCCTTGCCTTTTATTGATGCAGAAGCTTCTTTATATCCCCCGATACCCGTCTCATCAATAGTTAATATCTCGAAACGCCAGCCTTTTAATTCGGCATATCGCTGATACATATTAAAAAGTTTTGCAGCAAAAAGTGCCGCTTCTTCACCACCGCTTCCTGCTCTGATTTCAATAATAGCACTTTTACTATCTGCATCATCTTTTGGAAGTAATGCTATTTTTACGGCTCGCTCAAGTTTAGGTAATATATTTTCTAAACTATGTATTTCATCCTCGATCATTTCTAAGGTCGCACTATCTAACCCCTGTTCCTTTTTGAAATTATTTGCTTCTTCAAGCTCGGTTTTTGCTTTGTTATATTCTTTGATTTTACCTACAACATCTTCAAGTTCGGCATATTCTTTAGAAGCCTTTACAAACTCCTCCCCTACTACTCCGGAAGATAGTTTTGTACTTAAATCTTCATATTTATCTAAAATTTTTGTTAAATTATCCGAGAAACTCATGTTATTTTATGTATTATTGTGATTTGTTTGGAGAGGTTGTATTATAATATCTTTCTGTAAAATAAAATGCTGGTAGACGAAGATCAACTTCAAAAAGAGCAAGGAGTCTAAAGCCCTCGGAGCGGAGCGTACATTTAGTACGTGGCTACCTGCGATCTTATAAGATGACTTGCAGCTAAATTCAAAAAGCTTCAGACAAGATGAATTTAAAGGTGAGCCTGCGGAGCGTAGGTAAACTACGTGAGCACAGGCGAATCCTATAAAATTCGCTTGTATCAAGTTTTTTGAAATAGCTGTAGCCAATTTTTGAAGTTCATCGAGTCTACAATAGCATCAATGCAGGACTCTCTATAAACCTCTTAAATGCTGCTAAAAACTCAGCTCCGACGGCACCGTCAACTACTCGGTGATCGGCAGAAAGAGTTACATCCATAATTGTTGCAATGCTTATTTGGTCATTTTTGACTATTGGACGTTTTGAGCTAGCTCCTACGCCCATTATACAGCTTTGAGGAGGGTTTATTATAGCATTGAAATTTTTAATACCATACATACCGAGATTTGAAATAGTAAACCCTCCGCCTTGGAATTCTTCCGGTGTTAGCTTATTATCTCTAGCTTTTTTTATTAATCCTTTCATTTCGCTGGACAATTCTACAATATTTTTCTGATTAGCATTTCTAACTATCGGCGTAACCAAACCGCCGTCAATAGCTACTGCCACCGAAACATCAACATTATTGTAATATTTAATTGCGTCTTCCTCCCATGATGCATTAGCGTTCGGCACTTCTTGTAATGCTTTTGCTACTGCTAAAATAATAAAATCATTAACCGATATTTTTGAGGATTTATCATTTTCAAAAGATTTATTAATATCTTCTCTCATATCTAGTAATTTATCAACATTACATTCTATTGATAAATAAAAATGCGGAACTGTTTGTTTAGACTCAAGTAAACGCTTAGCTATAATTTTACGTATATTATTATTCGGTACTGAACGATATTCTTCGGAGTTTCTGCTAACTACTTTGTTATTCAGGCTTTTTGAACTATTTTTATGCGATAATATATCTTGTTTGATTATTCTACCGTGCGGTCCGCTGCCCGTAACTTCTTCAAGTCTAATATTCTGAATTTTTGCAAGTCTTTTAGCAAGCGGTGAAGCAAATATTTTGGCAGCGTTATTTACAGAGCTTGATACAGGTGAATTTTTGTCCTCAACTTCATCTTGTTTAGAGCTTTCTGAACTTGGTTTTTCTTGTTTTTCTACATCTACAGACGTGGATACATTACTATTTTTGGCAATAAACTCTTCAATTCCTGCTACTTCTTCGCCCTCTTCGATTAATATGGCAATTAAGGAGTTAACCGGTACATTTTGGCTATTTTGAGGAATAATTATTTTAGCAAGTATACCTTCATCCACCGCCTCTACTTCCATTGTCGCTTTATCGGTTTCAATTTCGGCAATTACTTCCCCGGGATTTACTTTATCCCCTTCTTTTTTTAACCACCTTGCTAGATTCCCTTCTGTCATAGTTGGTGATAAAGCAGGCATTAAAATTTTAATCGGCATAATTTGTGTTTAGTTTTTATTGTTTTTATGTAATATAAGCGAAAAAGAGTCATTGCGAGGAAAAACTACAAGTTTTGACGAAGCAATCCAGTAAAAATGCTAATTTATAGCATTTTTTAATTATTTTTCTGGATTGCAACAATGCTTCGCTCTTCGCAATGACGAATCTAATATCCGCAATGACGTTATTGTACCTTATTATCCGAACTTACGATCATTATCATCTGCTTGCCTTCCATTTTGGCTTCTTGGTCGATTTTGGCAAGATCTTTAAGCTCATTTTTTATACGTATAAATAATTCTACGCCTATATCTTTATGAAGAATTTCCCTACCTTTAAACCATAGAGAAATCTTTACCTTATCACCCCCTTCTAAGAATTCTTTTATTTTTCTTAGTTTAACGTCAAAATCGCCTTGGCTGATATTAGGCTTAAATTTCATTTCTTTAAGTACAACGATTTTTTGTTTTTTACGTGCTTCATGGGCACGTTTTTTAGCTTCGTACTTATATTTACCGAAATCTAAGATTTTACAAACGGGCGGTTCGGCATTCGGTGATATCTCAACTAAGTCAAGACCGGCTCTTTCTGCCATGTCTAACGCTTCTCTTATATTTACAATTCCGTGCATTTCCCCGTTTTGTCCAACTAAACGAACTTCTCTAGCTCTGATTTCTTTATTCGCTTTAGGGAAATTATTTTTAATTCCAGAAATAAAACTTCTCCGTGTTATATTTAATCATATTGCATTTAACTTATTTTACTTAAAATTACAAGTAAATAAAATATTTTACCTCTATTTTTTTAGTTAACTATATTATCTAAACAAGGATATTAGGCAAATACCGAATATTAATAAACCGGAAATAGCTAGTATTAACAAACAGATTCTGGTTAATTTAGCAATATTCTCACGCATTTTTAAATTCTTAAGATCTAGCTCATGCTTGTGGGCTTGTTCTTTTTGTGCCATATTTACTAGCTTTTCTAAAGTACCGGGATGAATATCTTCATACTGGGTAATTACATCAATCGGCGGTAATATATGCTCGAACTTTTTGCGATAAAAACTATCGTCGGATTCACGAGGCTTAAAAACTCTAGAATAACCTTTATTTAATCTATTATTATTTGTAAAAAAACTTTTAGTCTCTTTCATATTCACTTCTTATTTTTTGAAACGCACGTAATAAATAATTCTCGACTATTCCGAAATAATCGATTAATTGCGTTTCTTTTCTTTGTTGCATATAGGGTTTTGATTTAAATATACTTGTTAACTCTTTGTAAACTAGTTTTATAAAACTTTTATTCATGGCATTACACTAAATTTATAAAATCTTTATTAAGAATTAACGGCTCACCCCTAAAATTTATAGCATTATATGAACTTATTGCAACATGTTATAAAATTTTTATCGCATCCCGTAATAATTTTTACTTCTTCTATATTTCTAACTGAATTTGGTATTACATCCTGCAATATAATTAGATCACCGAAATTACTGATAATTTTACTACTAAAAATATTATCACCGAAAATAATTTGACCGCCGTTATAATAGCCGTTTTCTTTATCTAAATCTATTATTCTTAGACTTTCTTTTAAAATTTCTTTTATTTTATATAGTTTGGTATGTAACTCTTTGTTTATCGTACATTTACTATCACCAAAATTTGCTCTGCAAGTTTTGCTATATCTATTAATTATGCATTTATTATATTTTATTGTTTCAGGTTTTAAATATATCTTAAAACTTAAATCATATTTTACGTAAAGAGTACAATAATAGGTAATAAAATGCTCAAAAATCCCTTCACTATATAATATTACATTAACGGTAGCATTATTTAAATCCATATCTTGCGTTATACCGTTTTCTTCAAAAATCCCTTCGATTATCATATGATTTTGTGCCGAATCATTAAATTCGGCTTCTTTTAAATCTAAACCCGAACAAGGCAAAAAAACTATTTCACCGTTTTTTATAGAATGATCAAGACCAGTTAAATTTAATTCTTCACCGCTAGATAATCTAATTTGAAAGCAATAGGCAAAATTATCTATCTTCTTAACCAAATCTTCAACGTTATTAGATGATAATATGCTCATACTATTACCTCTCTTAATTCTATTTCGGATAAGGCTATTGAACCGTCATTAGAATATGAATATTCAAAGCTGTCTAAGCCAAACCTAACTGCTATGTCAAAAATAAAATCTGCCGTTAAAACTGCCTCACTTGCTAAAGGATTCGGTAATGTTATGATCCCCTCATTATAATCGACTATACCCATAGTCCTTACACCGCTAACATATAAGGTAACACTGTTATTAACTGGCTTGGTGATCACTCGTATATAAGGCGAAAGAGGATCGGCGTATATCTTCTTAAGCTGAAATTTATTTAAATTGCCGTCACCTTTGGCAATAAATCCGTTAGTTACTTTGTAATCGGCATAATCCCTGAATCTGAAAGCAAAATTACTACCGCATCTTGCTTTAAAAAAGCTGTTAAACTGCTCAAATTCATCTTCACTTAATTTAGCATTTTTAATTAAATATTTTTGGCAAACATTTTTACGATCTAAATGCCTTGCCTCCCTACCGGATTTAGTCATAACATAAGAAGTATAAAACTCGGGCTTTCCTATCCCAAAACTTTCGATAAATTCTGGCATACGTATATCATGGAAATTCATAAACCGCCTCCTTATTAATTATTGGGGTTAACTATGTCATTCGTAGCTAAGGCAAACGTTGTTACGTGGATCATTTTCATCCGTCTGAGCTACGGAAATTACAAAGTAATTGTACGTTCGCAATCCAGTAAAAAATGCTAATTTATAGCATTTTTTTATTGTTTTTCTGGATTGCCACGTCGCTTCGCTCCTCGCAATGACGAAGCGGTGTCCACGCAACAACGCTGGTCAAGCCACGGGATGACATCCAGGACTCTTCAACAATGTTTGATAATTCATTACCAATTTTGTGCTTATTAAATCTTTACTAGTTTGAAATTCTA
>DYDX01000039.1 GCA_020404425.1 Rickettsia endosymbiont of Pyrocoelia pectoralis | reverse complement strand
TTTATGGGTACCGTTTTTTACTATATTCTCACTCCGGCATTCTTTGCATTCTTTCCACTCTTTTAACATCCTTATACCTTAACTTTTTTTTAAAGGATATTTTCTTTCCTACTCCCTGTCAACTTTTTTTAGGCAATGCCTATATACGTCGTTTTATCATCCTTGTAAATTAAAAGCATAGGTTATAATATGCAAGGAAAATTTAATTTTTACTAACTAATGTTATTATTCCGTAAGCTTAATTACCAAGCATATTATAAATGTCCTGCATATATTTATGCTTTTGCCAAATTTCCGCATTACCGATAACATAGAGGTTATTTTTAGCTCTACTAATACCGACGTTTAAAACATTCGGCTTTTCGGTCATAATATTTCTTGCTCCCCAATCTTCAGAATGTTGTGCCCCTAACACCATGATTACCGTATCTGCTTCTTTTCCTTGGAAAGCATGAATAGTACCTATATTATTAGTACAAAAATTATTGATTTTATTTTCTATCCTAAGCTTATATGCTTCTTGCTTTAACTTAAATTTTATATATGAGCTATAATTTTTATACATAGTTATTATATAGATTTGATCTAATAAATGAGTAACATTATCTTGCTCAAAAACCGGTTTTAATAGTTTAAATAATTCTTTAAATTCCGCTTCTGATTCATATTGAGATTTTCTAGTTTGGTCATCTTGAACATCAATCCATCTTGATTTTTTTAAAATTGTTGTCAAATAAGAGTCAGATTTAGCTGCAGCAAAAATCATTTTATTGTCGTAGGCAATTTTATTACAGATATCAAACATCGGGCTTTGACATCTTCTATGTACTAATAAAGGAAAACCTACCGAAATATTACCATACTGCGTCTGATATAAAGAGGTGCGATCTGCTAAATGTTGTACCGAAACTTCAGAAGGTGACCATAGGGAATAATCTACTTTAAGTTTTTGACAAATCTTATTTATTAAAGCTTGACCTAGACTGATATAGGGGCTGTTTGCATAGGATCTCCGACTACTATAACATTTTTTGATTTATCAATAGCACTTGCTGCATATTGCGGAGGAGTTTGTCCTGCTTCATCAATAATAAGCCAAGCAATATCATTATGACAAAAATGCTTAAACATATTATCAAACGAGTGAAACGTCGTTGAGACAACCGGTACGATCATAAAAAAGTTTTGCCATACGGCTTTCCACATATCGGGTTCTATATTACTAAATTTCCCATTTAGTATTTCGGAAAATAAAATTAAACTATCCAAAAAATTATGAGCATTAGCGTTTATAAATATTTCATGTAGCTTAATTGCTTGAATAAATAATTTGGATCGTAATTTTTCTACTTCCTCGTTAAAATAAGGTGTAATTTTGTGGAATCCGTCACAATCGTTAGAATAATTTTGCCAAAAATCATCCTCGTTAAAATCTACAGTCTCAAAATTTTTAGCTCTTAACAATTTTATACAAATAGATAAAGATTTTTCTATTTGCTCTAACTCTACAATATCAAAATTTAATTGCTTGGATTTATTTTGTAAGTTTTGAATATCTAATTTAGTTTTTTCTTTTAACTCTAATTGTTCATTTTTTAATCTAATTAATCGTAAATTATTCTGAATAAAGTCATTATATTTTTTTGTTTTAAAAAAGCTATGTATAGGTTTTAGAAATCCTAGGGATAGCGAATCAGTTTCATAATTAAATTCTTGGATTTTAGAATCAATATACTTTAAAGTTGATTCTAGATTTTTTATTTGCTCTATATATTCATCTAAAATAGCTAGTAAATCTTTATTCGGATAATCTTTTAATAAATCGGCTTTTTGTTTATTAAGCGTAATAATTTTTTCTATCGTGTTGTTGATTTCTGAAATATCTTGATATAATTCATGAAAATACTGACATTCTTTTTGCCATTGTTTTTTAGTGTCTACGTATGAGTTACAATATTCAGGCATTAGATCTTTTAAGGTAATTGCTTCAGGCTTACCTTTTAATAGATTTAAATATTGAAACATTGTTTTGTCTTGATAAGCTTTACCGTCTTTAGGAAATTCAGGTTTCCAAAATTTTTCCATAAAACTTTGACGATTAGCACTTCTCCCAAGTACAGCCGTAAATATTCCCCAGTTTATATTTTTATCCGTATCATTTACTAACCAGTTAAAAAACTGTAGCTCTTCATGGTAAATTTTATCTATCTTTGCATATAGCGGTAATTCTTTAGAGATATTTTCAACGGCATTATTATTAGAAGAAGCTATAACGATTTCATGGTTTGAAAGAGAAGGAACAAGGGCTTTTACTTTATATTCATTACCCGCGACTTTAAAGCAAAGTTGTTCATTATTAAATCCTTCATCAGGAGTTTTTAATGCAGCAAGATTTAATGCTCTCTTAACGTAAATATTTGCTATTACATCGAATAATAAAGTAGTCTTGCCGGTTCCAGGTGGACCGTTAACTGCAAAAAGACGCTCTGTATATCCTGTTTTTTGCAACATTGTATTTATGGCAGCAGTCTGCAGCGCAGCTAAGCAATTCTTTGGGGATGAAGGCCAACGGCTATGCTGCATTTTAGACGGTTCAAGCAGCTCCTTAAGAAATAAAGGCTCACGTAATACATCTTTTACGTTAGGCTTGTCGTTAGCTCCAAGATACTTGGCGATTGAAGAATTTACGGTAAATTTATCAATATTATTTCGCACTAAATCAAGAGGTTTTAGAAAAAAGCTATTGAACATTTCTAAAGCAGGTGCGGGTGCCCAATCTAGCTCTTGTTTAGTGCTTTCTTTTAGACTACTATTTGCTGCTTTAATAGCTTTTTCATGTTTTTTAAGTTTTTTATAAGTTATTTTTCTGACGCATATTTCAGGATTACTAAGTAAAAACTTCTCATCAATTTGTAATTCGTTAACTATAAAGTCGGTAATATAATTAACCCTTTCTAAAGTAAATTTCTTTTGCTGACCTGTTCTATCGAAAGAATCTTTTAGTGCGTTTACTATTAATGCAGCACTGTTATCTTCAAACTCAATTAAATCATCAAAATCATCTTCTGAAAATCCTTCTCGTACCACTTTACCGAGAACATAAGCCCCGGTAGATATAACCATCGAATTATCGATCAGGTTCATATCTTCATCAAGTGTTAGTGCAACAATTGGAGTTAGTACGGGATTCTTCCGATTTTTATAGCTATATAGAATTTTAGGTTTTACTTCAAATAATTCATTGATTTTTTCTTCAATAGCAATTTCGGCTTCAGTCCAGTTTAAATAGCCAAGATATAAATGCCAGTGAACACATATATCATAGTCCGGCAATTCTTTTTTTAATGTTTCTTTATTAAATTTTTCGAAAGGTGCATCTTGTAATAAAAAAAGAGCTTCTTTTTTATTGATTTCTTTGTAAAACTCTTTTTGATCGGTAACGTGCTTTTGTGCATAAGCAAAGTAACTATTTAAAGTTTCATTTTTAGATGGAGTTGAAAGCTCGATAATCTTCCATACATCTAAAATAGATTTAATTTGCTTGTCTGTTTGGTTATACATAAGAAATTCATATTTAAAATAGAAAATATCCTAAGTATGAAAATATAGGTTGTAAACAACTTTTTTGCTTTTGTAATAAATTATCTTAATAAAAATAAATGCTACTATCGTGCCATAATAAACTTAATGCTTAAATCTAGTTTTTGCCAAATTTTATCGCAAGTAAGAATTGGATAATTTTTAAATATAGCTAGTGCTACACAGGCTCTATCTCCAAGCGATAAACCATAAGGTTTAGTTTTATGAATGATGGTTGCACTAATTAAAGCTTGATCAGGACAAAAATCTATAATTTTTATATCTAATAATTTAATGAGAGATTTAGCTTCTTCTTGTGTTAAACCCCTTACTTCAATACAATATTTATAAACTTCAGCAATATTTACACTTGAAATCACAGCATCTTTCATATGTTCTTTAATAAAAAGATAACCTTTTTCTTTAGCAAATAAAGCAATTAATGCCGATGCATCGAATATTATTTTTGACACTATTTTTTGCTTCTTGCTTCCTCAATTAAATATTCTTGACGTTTATTAGCTATAAAATCATCTACTGTGGAAATTTTTTTATTTTTATTATGTTGATTCTTCATAAAAATTTCATGCATCTCATCAATGATGTTATCAGTATTTATAATTTTAACTCCATTATTATCAATTTCTATAGTTATTTTTTCGCCGGGATGCATATTAAACCGTTCTCTGATTGATACCGGTATAAGCACTCTGCCATGTTGATCCATGTTAGTTAATACTCTCTCCACACTCTTCCTTTTATGATTGTTATACATAATTACTATTTATTACAATAAATACTTTTTTACAAAATACAACTTAAAGTTTAAATCGTCTCAACGCACATAGCCATGCCCATACCACCGCCGATACATAAGGTAACTAAACCTTTTTTGGCTTTGGCTCGTTGTAAGCCGTGTATTAGAGTGATAAGAACACGTCCGCCGCTTGCACCGATCGGATGCCCGATTGCAATTGCTCCGCCGTTAACGTTAACCTTAGACATATCCCATTTCATTTCACGGTTAACATAAATGCTTTGAGCGGCAAATGCTTCATTAACCTCGATAAGATCTAAATCATCTACACTCCAACCTGCTTTGCTTAAGGCTTTTTGTGAAGCAGGAACGGGAGCAGTTCCCATAATACTTGGATCAACGCCGGCACTAGCATAAGAAACAATGCGAGCTAGCGGGGTTAGGTTATGTTTTTTCAAAGCCTCTTCGGAAACTACCATAAGGCAGGCAGCACCGTCATTAATCGAGGAAGCATTACCGGCAGTAACTGTACCGCTTTTATCAAAAGCCGGACGTAATCTACTTAAAATCTCAAGGCTAGTATCGGGTCTTACGGTTTCGTCATGATCAAAACTAACAATATTTTTCTTTATAGTAACTTCAATCGGTAAAATCTCATCTTTAAATATCCCTTTTTCTTTTGCTTGTGCTGCTTTCTTGTGCGAACTTAAAGTAAATTCGTCCTGCTCTTCTCTGCTAATATTAAACTGTTTAGCAATATTTTCGGCAGTAATGCCCATAAACACGCCGGAAAATACATCGGTTAAACCGTCATACTGCATTAGATCAACCATTTTGGTATCACCAAATTTAGCTCCGGCTCTTATATAGCTGCCATGCATACCAAGCGACATATTTTCCTGCCCGCCTGCTATAACAATATCGTTATCACCGTTCATAATAGAACTTGCCGCAAGTGCCACCGTTTTAAGCCCCGATCCGCATACTTTATTAATGGTATATCCAGGTACTTCTTTCGGTATCCCTGCATGTATCAAAGTTTGCCTTGCCGGATTCTGTCCGCTACCGCCCGTGATCACCTGCCCCAAGATCACTTCATTTATTAAAGCAGGATCAAGTTTACTATTTTGCAGAATATCTTTTATTAGATGAGCCGCAAGCATTGGTGCAGGAGTTGTGCTAAGACTTCCCATAAACGAACCGAAAGCCGTTCGCTTTGCATGAGTTATATAAACCGGTTTTATCATGATATATACTCCTTGAATAAATTGTAATAATTAGTGTCATCCCGAGGCTTGACCACGGGATCCAGTTAAAAATATCACTAATATTGATATAGTGAATTATGTTTTAGACCCCGTGGTCAAGCCACGGGGTGACACTGAGGGCTTTTTTGATCCACACAACAACGCCGTAATTTCCTCGCAATGACGGGTAAAAAAGAATCCGTCTAATTTATTATTAATCAAATAGCTAATATGTCCGCCTTCTACTTCTATAAGTGTAGAATTTTTAAGCAGTTTTTGCAAAGGTAAAATAGAAGATTGCGGTACTATTTTATCATCGCTTGCAGCTACGATATATACCGGGCAATCAATTAAGCTCGGATCAATGATTATATCGTTAATTTTCCATTCAAGACTTTCAAACATATTTTCGCTTAATATATTTTGCATAATTTGGTGATAAGTAGCCTTTGGTAGATCATGTCCGGACATCAGCCAGTTTTCTATTCTAAATGCTAAATCTTGCTCTTTTTCGGAAGTTAAAGAAAAAAACCTATCTAGCTTAACGTTAAAATAATCAGGAAATAGAAGAAAAAACAAGATTTGAATATGAATTTTAGGAACAAGCGGTAAGTTTTCTATGTAACCGTCTAATTTTAAATATTGATGCAGAGCTTTTACATAAAAAAAATGTAAGAAATCCCAAGGACAGGTTAGTAAAGTTAGAGTTTTAACTTTCTGAGGAATCATTACATTGGCAGCTATAGCAAGATTCCCACCGATACAATGCCCTATTAAATTAATATTATTAAAGTTGCTCATTACCTCAATTATTCTATCTACATAATCGTTTAAAGAATATGCCGGCTCTTTAACTTCTAGCCAATCGATTAAATAAATATCGCCTGCCGTTCTTAAATTTTCGATAAAACTTTTATTGCGAGCGAGAAAAAATATTTCCGGTGAGTTAAAGATAGAAGGGATTATGAGGGTTTTGGTGTCATCCTCCTTTATGTCATTCCTGCGTAGTCGGGAATCCATCTTATAACACATCAACCTATAATACTTGGTTTGCTTTACTACTTCCCCTTGCTCTAGATATTTATTACCTAAATTATGGGTTTTGGTATAATTGTTATATAAGTCAAAATATTCTTGATATTTATCGTAATTTGTCATTTTAAATATCTTATTTTATATTAATGATTCTTGACAAAAAGACGAATTTATTATATAAACTCTGCATCTTCAAAATATAACCAGTATATATGCTCTGAAGCTTTAGAGTAAATATCTAAATACTTAAAGTGCTTAAGTTTTTTTTTTGTCCTTAGGGCTTTATAATGCTAAGTACCTCATCACGATCTTTTAAAAGTAAGCTTAGAGCTGCATTTTGGCCTATCCATAATTACGAACTCGGAAAGTTTATCCCGATGAGTGCCTTAATGTTCTGCATTTTATTTAACCAAAATATCCTCCGAATATTAAAAGATAGTATCTTAATTTCTGAAATTAGTGCAGAAATAGCGGGTTTTGCCAAGGTTTACTGTGTTACGCCTGCGGCAGCTTTATTTGTTATCGTCTACGCTAAAATGGTTAATCATCTTTCTTTTGAAAAGATATTTTACTATTTAAGTGCGTTTTTTGTCGGTTTCTTCGTCTTATTTGCTTTTGTCATTTACCCAAATATCCATATTTTTCATATGCATCCTGATCATCTAACGGAATGGATGGAGCGTTACCCTCATTTTAAATGGTATATATCATTAATAGGTAACTGGGGTTATATAGTATATTACAGCCTTGCCGAGCTTTGGCCTAATATTTTTTACGTATTATTATTTTGGCAGTTTGCTAACGAGCTTACTACCACCGAAGAAGCAAAGAGATTCTATACCCTTTTCTCGTTATTCGGTAATTCTTCGCTCATATTAGTTGGCTTTTTGATGATGAATTTATCCTCGGAAGATACTATTGTTAAGCATTTTATGAGTATTTCCGATAGTAAAATTACTTTAGTTCAGGTCTCAACCTTACTTGTAACGATAGCTGCTATTATTTGCTGTTTGTTAGTAAGATTTATTAGCAGAAATGTTTTTACTAATCCGTTATTTTACGCTAAAGCAAAAAGCGGTAGGTCAACCTCCGAACGTATGGGGTTAGTCAAAAGCTTTAAATATATTATGAAATCTAAATATTTATGGCTACTTTTAATTTGTTCGGCAGCGTTCGGCTTTGCGATTAATTTAGTTGAAGCCGTATGGAAAGCAAAAATTAAGGAATTATACCCAACCGTTAATACTTACGCTGAATTTAACAGCTTATACATACTTTGGACGGGCGTTGCAATTATGGTGATGACCATTATCGGTAATAACGTTATGCGTATGCATAACTGGTTTGTAGCTGCGGTAATTTCACCCGTAATAATAATGGTTACCGGAATTTTATTTTTCATTCTCATTGTTTTTGATACCCAAATTTTATCGATATTTGACGGAGCAATTTTAATGACGCCTCTTGCTCTTGCGGTATCTATCGGCGGTATTCAAAATATTTTAGCTAAAGGTACGAAATATTCTATTTGGGATACTTCAAGAGAAATGCTATATATTCCGCTTGATGACGAGTTAAAAACAAAAGGTAAAGCTGCCGTTGACGTTATCAGTGCAAAAGTCGGCAAATCTTCTAGCGGACTTGTCCAGTCCATTATCTTTACGCTAATGCCTGCTGCTACCTTTACCTCTATTTCACCCGTATTAATGGTGGTGTTTACTTTCGTATGCTTGGCGTGGATTTATGCCGTAAGAAAGATATATTTTGAGTATCAGAAAATAGAGTAAAAAATTCTCTTCAGTTTATACTATACTAGCATTCCTCTATTTATCTCGCTTTTTCTGGATTCCTGCTTTCGCAGGAATGACATAATTAGCTTTTGCTAAATATAGTAAATGAAGAGTAGATAGACGAAGCTCAATTTGGAAAAGAGCAAGGAGTCTGTAAGCCGAGGAGCGGAGCGTATACTTAATACGTGAGCATTCGAGGACTTACAAAGACGACGTAGCCAATTTTTCAAATTGAGCGAGTATATATTAATCAAACGGCTTAACTATCACCATAATTACTGCAACAATCATACAAATAGTAGGAATCTCATTAGCTATTCTATAGAACTTTTCGGAATGTAGATTTTTACCCTTAACAAAATCTTTCCTCCATCTTGCAAGTAAACCGTGAAATATTACCAAAACCATTACTGCAAGCATCTTAACGTGAAACCAAGCACCAAGAGCAACAAAACCGTAAATATAGGCGTTTATTAAACCAAATATAAAGGTACTAATCATTGCAGGATTCATGATAAATCTGAGAAGCTTTCTTTCCATCGTTTGGAAAGTTTTATCCGTTTCGCTACCTATCTTAACTTTACTATGATAGGCATATATTCGAGGTAAATATAATAGCCCCGCCATCCAACATATTACAGATATTAAGTGGATTGATTTAAACCATAAATAATAACTTGCCATTCTTCCTCCTTTCGTTATTTACATAAGCACCCTTTAAACTTATCAGGGCATATTCTTTTACTGCTGCTACTAGCTACTAAAAAATTTTTATCATTATTAATAAATCTTAAGACTGTATTTGTCAAACTGTTAATGAAATTTTCGTTTATACCAAGAGTCGGGATTCTAATATATTGCACTTTATATTTATCTGCTATTAATTTATATTCTATATCAAGCTCTACTAATGTTTCAACATGTTCGGATACAAAGGCAATCGGCACGATAATTATATCTTTTTTTTCTTTCCCTGCTATCTCAATTTCATCTTCGGTATTCGGTTTTAACCATTCTACCGGTCCAACTTTACTTTGATAAGTTATTTTATAATCTAAATCTTTTATATTTAACTCTTTAACTACGGCTTTTACCGTCTCTTCCACTTGAAAACTATAAGGATCACCGGCTTTTACTATTTTTTCGGGTAAACCGTGAGCGGAAAATAATATCCGAAAATTTTTATCAAGTAGTTTTTCTTTTATCAAAGAAACATGAGCTTTTATAAAATCATCTTCTATCGGGTAGCAGCAAACAACTTTAACGGGAATATTAAGGTTAAAATTATCAAAAAAATTCTTTACCGACGAGCCTGTTGTAGTAGTTGAAAATTGAGGATATAAAGGAAGTAATATTATTTCCGTCGGGTTATATTCTTTTATTTCTTCTATTGTTTTTTCTATTTGAGGTGCAAAATAACGCATATTTATGAAAATCTTAAAATCTTCTTTTGTAGATTTCTTTAAATTCTCCGATAATGCAGTTTTTTGCTTTTGCGTTTCCTCAAGTAATGGCGATTTCCCTCCTATAAGAGAATAAATCTTTTGAGATTTTTTATCTCTCGTAATAGAAATTATCTTTGCAATTACATAACGAAGCGGGTTAGGTAAATTAATAATATTTTTATCGTAAAATAGGTTAAATAAAAAAGGTTTTACTGATTTAAGGCTATCAGGACCGCCTAAATTAAAAAGTACTATCGCTATTTTTCTTTTTTTATTATTTTCCATTTTTAACGCATTTTACTAGAAATTTAACATTTTCCGGCGGTGTTTCCGGTAAAATACCATGTCCTAAATTAAAAACGAAGTTTTTTCCTTTAAGAGCAGATAAAATATTATTAGTCTTTTCTTCAATAATCTTTTTATTAGTAAGTAATACTATCGGGTCTAGGTTACCTTGTACTATTACCTTGTCACTCCATTCTTGCATTTTTTCAAGAGGTACTAATTGATCAACCGCTAAAACATCCGTTGGTACTTGCTCTATAAATTTTTCATATAATAAGCCTGCTCCTTTAGGAAAAGTAATAATAGGAATTTGCGGGCAGGCTTCTTTTACTTTTGATATTATCTTTTTTGTCGGTTCTATTACAAATTTAGTAAATTCTTCTTCTGCAAGCACTCCCGACCATGAATCAAAAATTTTTACAACGTCTGCTCCCGCTTTTATTTGATTTATAAGATGATTCGAAGTTTCATTAGTAATAAATTCCAATAAATCTTTTGCAAGTAGCTTATCTTCGTAGATAAATTTTTTGCTAATTTTAAAATCTTGTTTACCTTTCCCTTCTAACATATAGGTCATCACGGTCCATGGGCTACCGGCAAAACCTATCAACGATGTAGAATCAGGTAGGTTTTTTCTGACCTTTTTTATTATTTCATAAACCTTTTCCAGATTATCATTTGAATTATTTTTTAGATATTTAAAATCCTCTTTAGATTTAAATTGCTGTAATACTGGTCCTATATTTTCCTTAAATTCTACTTTCCACCCAAGTGCATGCGGTAACACAAGAATATCGGAAAAAACTATTGCTGCATCAAAACCGTAACGTCTTATAGGTTGCAACGTTACCTCGAATGCTTTATCGACATCGTAACAAAGTTCTAAAAAATCTTTTACCGTTTTTCTTATATCCATATATTCCGGTAAATACCTACCCGCCTGACGCATTAACCATATAGGTATGGCTTTATCGGATTTTTTCGAAAAATTAAGAAGTTCTGTCATGCATCTACCAAAATTAATTAAATATAATATAATATATTATTTGTTGTATATGAGAATGGAATTATGTAGATTAAATGTTTTCTACATAGTTATCAACAAAATTTATACGAAGATTTCTTTAAAAATATTAGGGTTTTTAGTCAAAATTCACATAAAATAATATTAGGTTTATATAAGTGGATAATTAAGTGTAATAGCTGTTCGTAGCTTTGAAAAGTCTATTTTTACAAAGAAAAATCTTGTTTATTCACAATTTTATCCACAATCTATTTGTTTAATAGTAAATATAAGAGATTTCCTTGATTTAATAAGGTTTATAGAAAATTTTTAAAAATTTTTAATAGTAAAAATAATAAGTTATTAAAAAATTTATCCACATTAGTATGTGTAAAATATGAAAAAGCTAATAGTTCACTTGGTTTCCGACTCATCCGTCCAAACAGCAAAAAGTGCAGCACATTCTGCTCTTGCTCAATTTACTTCTTTAAAACCAAAATTATATCATTGGCCGATGATTAGAAATTTAGAATTATTAAAAGAAGTATTAGGTAAAATAGAATCAAAGCATGGGATAGTTTTATATACTATTGCTGACCAAGAACTTCGAAAAGCATTAACGAAATTTTGTTACGAGTTAAAAATCCCTTGCATTTCAATAATCGGGAAGATTATTAAAGAAATTTCCGTTTTTTCAGGGATAGAAATAGAAAAAGAACAAAATTATAATTATAAATTTGACAAAACTTACTTCGATACTCTTAATGCAATAGATTATGCTATAAGGCATGATGACGGACAAATGCTTAATGAACTAGCGGAAGCGGATATTATATTAATAGGTCCGTCTAGAACGTCTAAAACCCCTACCTCCGTGTTTTTGGCATATAACGGTTTGAAAGCAGCAAATATACCTTATGTTCATAATTGTCCTTTTCCCGATTTTATAGAAAAAGATATAGATCAGTTAGTAGTAGGGCTTGTTATAAATCCAAATAGGTTAATAGAGATAAGGGAAGCTAGGTTAAATATGCTACAAATTAACGAAAATAAAAGCTATACGGATTTTAATATAGTGCAAAAAGAATGTTTAGAAGTTAAAAAGCTTTGTGAACAAAGAAATTGGCCCGTAATCGACGTTTCGACCAAATCTATAGAAGAAACCGCAGCCCTAATAATGCGGATATATTATAATAGAAAAAACAAGTATAATAAATAAAAGATTTTCATCATTTACAAGTATAGTTTGGTACTTTATAATTTTAGCTTAAGCAATATAGAGGGATTATGGCAAATAACGTAACGGATAATAGTTTTGAAAAAGAAGTATTAGAATCGGATTTACCGGTGGTGGTTGATTTTTGGGCAGAATGGTGCGGACCGTGTAGAATGCTAACACCGATAATAGAGGAGCTAAGCAAAGAGCTGGAAGGTAAAGTAAAAATACTTAAAATGAATATAGATGAAAATCCTGAAGCTCCTTCAAAATACGGTATTCGTAGTATTCCTACTGTAATGTTATTTAAAAATGGAGAATCGAAAGGCATAAAAATAGGTGTCCTACCAAAAGAATCCCTTTCAGAATGGATTAAAGAATCTATTTAATTTATGTCGGTCAACCATTCAAAAGTATTTATTGAAATAACAGACGGTTATGTTGAGGGGATAGATACTCATAAAAGAGCACAAGGGTTAAAGCATTTTTTTCTTAATAGAGGAACTTCTTTTTCTCCAAATATATCTATATTAAACAATATCAATTTCTCTTGTTACGAAGGTGAAAAAATAGCTTTTATAGGTAGTAACGGTTCAGGAAAAAGCTCTCTTTTAAAAGTAATAGCCGGAATTTATCCTTTAAAATCAGGGAAAATAAAAGTTCATGGAGATATAGCGGCAATTATAGAAATGGGAGTAGGTTTCGAAGCTGAGCAAACAGGTCGTGAAAATATAAAAATGTTGATGCTATATAACAATATGTTAGATAAATATAGTAAAGAAATAGAGCAAGAAATTATAGATTTTTCGGAACTCGGTAGTAAAATTGATTTACAGATAAAAAACTATAGTTCAGGGATGTTATCCCGTATTGCTTTTTCCGTATCTATATACCAAAACCCGCATATTTTGTTACTGGATGAAGTTTTTGCCGCCGGAGATAGTTATTTTATAGAAAAATCTTTAAAATTAATGAAGAATAAGTTTCAAAATACCCCTATTTCTATAATAGTAAGCCATCAAGAAGAAATTATAAAAGATAATTGTAATAGATGTATTTTATTACGTGACGGTAATATAATCGGTGACGGTACTCCTACGGAAATATTTAAGATTTATAACGGAGAAGCTTAAGAATGATAAAGTATTTTTTTTCCAAAAAATACTGGCAAGCAGTAATATTGTTAGTTAAAGCTTCTATAATTAGGCAAAATAAAGATTCGTTTCTCGGTTCTTTATGGAGCTTAATACAGCCTTTTGTTCATATAATGGTAATTTCGTATTTTTTCGGTTTTTTACTTCATCAACCTAGGGAATTCTTAATAATGAATTTAGTAGGCGGTATTCCTTTATGGAATTTTATAACAAATAGCCTAACAATTTCTTCAAGCTCTTTGGTAACACGTGATCAAATAGTAAAAAAGGTCAGGATTTCTAAGACTTTTTTTCCGATTGCAGATAGTTTAGGTCAATTATATAACTTAATTTACTCATTTTCGGCAATGTATTTTGCTTTCATTTTATTATTCCCTGAAAAATTTTCTTGGCAAATAATATTTGTGCCGATATTGATTTTGCCTTTAGTGATTTCCGTAGTAAGCGGCTCTATTGCTACAGCCTTCCTAACTCCTTATATTCGGGATATTCCTCAAATATTAAATGTTGTTTTAGGCGTTATCTATTGGAGTATACCGATAGTTTATCCATATTCTTTAATTCCGGAATCTAAAAAAATATTTTTTGAATTTAATCCGTTTTTCTTAGTTATAAGACCTGTGCAATCGCTAGTAATTGACGGAAAGTTACCTGAACCGGTATTAATTTTTAAATCTATTATTGTAGCTTTTATTGCTGTTGGTATAAGTTTTTTAATCTACAAACGATTCTCTAAAAGAGTTATTTATTATTTATGAAGCTTGGTTTTAATCTAGATTTTGATAAATTAGATTTAACGGGACTGAAAAATTTAGATCAAGTATTTTTAGATTATTTAATTAAGGCAGATAAAGCTCTTTACGATAAACTCTTGCTATTTAGATCAAACCCTTATTCTATTGCCCTTAAAGGTTATTCCGAATTTTTATTAGAAGTTTCCCCTTATTTTGACGATTTTCTAGCAGAATTATTTTGCATTTCAAACGAAGTAACAAATTTAAGGCTGCAGCATAAAGATTTTGATATTATTTATGAATGTAAAAGAAAATTCGTTCAGCGTATAGCCGTAAAAAAATATTCCGAAGAAAAAATAAAAGATATAGATTTTGAGGATATATATTTAAAGTTAGAGATATTAATAGGTAAAAACTTTACCTCTAAAGAATTTGCAAGGCAAGTAATTATCTGGCAGCAAAAAGAAGAGGATTTTGTCGAAGAGTTGGATATAGCAGCACAATATGGAGCGTATAGGGTTTACGATTATTGTCATCCAGTGTCATCCCGTGGCTTGTCCACGGGATCCAGTAAATCGACAAACACACAGAAGTCACGAGATAACATCTTATTCGATCTTCCTCAAAAACTAGACCAAGAAAATCTAATAGATAATAAAAAAATATCCAAATATCAAAAAAACGAAAGGTTAGACTTTGACTATACCGATTCTTTCCTAAATCTAGATGAAGCTTTAAATCATTCTCATTACTGTATTTACTGTCATAAGCAGGATAAAGACTCCTGTTCTAGAGGGTTTATCCGTCATTGCGAGGAGCAAAGCATTGTTGCAATCCAGTTAAAAAATAAAAAAGACTGGATCCCGTGGACAAGCCACGGGATGACAACCGGCTGCCCCCTAAAACAAAAGATTTCTGAGATGAATTACGTGAAAGCACGAGGGTTTAACTTAAGTGCTCTTGCGATTATTGTTATAGATAATCCGATGGTTGCGGCAACGGGACATAGGATTTGTAATGATTGCTCAAAAGCTTGTATTTACCAAAAGCAAGATCCGGTAAATATTCCTTTAATAGAATCGAATATTTTAGAAGAAACGCTTAAATTGCCTTACGGCTTAGAGATATACTTACTTCTTACCCGATGGAATCCGCTTAATATTTACACGCCGCTTCCGAAAGAATCTACTAATTATAATATTTTAGTCACCGGTCTTGGTCCTGCCGGTTTCAGCCTTAGTTATTACTTACTGCGATCAGGTCATAACGTGGTTGCAATTGATGGCTTGAAAATTACTCCGTTGCCTTTTGATATTCATAAGCCGATAAAATTTTGGCATGAATATAAAAATAAATTATCCGAAAGAATGCCGAAAGGATTTGGCGGGGTAGCCGAATACGGTATTACCGTTCGTTGGGATAAAAACAACCTTGATATATTGCGTTTAATCTTAGAGAGAAACAGTAAGTTTAGATATTATGATGGAGTGGCTTTAGGTTTCAATATAACAAAAGAGCAAGCATTTGATTTGGGTTTTGATCATATAGCTTTTTGCATCGGATCAGGTCAGCCAAAGATTTTAGATATAGAGAATTTTGACGCTAAGGGCGTAAAAACGGCTTCTGATTTTTTAATGACTTTGCAAAGCGGTGGGGTATTTTTAGAGAATTCTAATAGTAATATGCTAATTAGGATGCCGATTGCAGTTATTGGCGGCGGTCTTACTTCTATCGATGCAGCAACGGAAAGCCTGTATTATTATAAAAAGCAAGTAGAGGAATTTGCCAAAAGTTATATAGAAAAAGATTTAACGGCAGAAGATAAAGAAATAGCCAACGAATTTATTGCTCATGCAAAATTATTTAAAAAAGCAAAAACTAGTGAAGAGTTAAGAAAAGTTTTTAACGAGCTTGGGGGAGCTACTATTTATTATCGTGGAAAGCTGCAAGACTCACCAGCATATAAATTAAATTACGAAGAGCTAATTTATGCATTAGCACTTGGAGTTAATTTTGCCGAAAATATGCAGCCTATAAGGATTAATACGGATAAATACCGTCATGTGGAGGGGGTGGAGTTTGAGAACCGTCATTGCGAGGAGCAAAGCGACGAAGCAATCTTGTCAAACATCCTGAGATTGCCGCGTCAATGCTACGCATTTCCTCGCAATGACATAAAAGTAAAAGCCAAAACCGTCATCATGGCAATCGGCATTGAAAGTAATACCGAATTCGATGAGGATAAATATAGTTATTTCGGGGATTGTAATCCTGAATATTCTGGCAGCGTAGTTAAGGCACTCGCTAGCACCAAAGAGGGTTATGAGGTTATTAATAGAAGATTGGCAAGTAATAACCCTGGCTTTAAGGATAATTATAAAGATTTTATAAAACAACTTGATGATTTATTGATTAGTAAGGTTCATAAAATAAATATTTTAGATGATAAAGTTTTTGAGTTAGTAGTTCACTCAAAGCTTGCTGCAAAAAATTTTAAAGCAGGGCAGTTTTTCCGCTTACAAAACTATTCAAACAATATTGCTAAACTAATAGAGCCTGTAGCCTTAAGTGTGGCAGATATTGATGTAGAAAGCGGTCTGATAAGCTTTATAATATATGATGCCGGTAAATCTACTAATTTGTGTAAGTTGTTTTCTGAAAGTGAAAAAGTGGTTTTAATGGGACCGACAGGATCGCCGATAAAAATACCGAAAAATAAGAAAATAGTTATTATTGATTCTTTTGCTAATAAGCCGTTAATTAAAGCTTTAAAAGAAAATAATAATGAAGTTATGTTTTTTACTTATCCTGAGATAAAACTACATAAATTAACTTCTACCCATATAGTATTTGTTAATGCTTCACCTGAGATAATTGAAGAAGTGCAAGGCTTGAGAGGTGAAATATTCGGTGAAAATACTGAAATAATAGTTAGTGTAAATTCTTCCATGCAATGTATGATGAAAGGGATTTGCGGGCAATGTATTCAAAAAGTTGAAGATGAGAGAAAATATATTTTTGCATGTAAAAACCAAAACCAAAAAATAGAAATAGTCGATCTTAAAAGCCTAAAAACCCGTTTGCTTCAAAATTCCCTGCAGGAGAAAATTCAAAAAATGATAAGATAAATTTTGGTCTTGTTTATGTGTGGATCACTCCCACCTCTGTCATCCCGTGATTTATTCTATAGTACCGGACAAAATTAGAGAATAAGTGAGTCAAGCAGGCTTGAAATAAGAGAAGTGAAGTAGTATAAGGTAAGAATTTCGTTGGCACAAAATGACCAAAATACTACTTCAATCGTTGATA
>DYDX01000038.1 GCA_020404425.1 Rickettsia endosymbiont of Pyrocoelia pectoralis | reverse complement strand
TTATAATAAGTACAAAATATTTTGCGTTTTAAATCGCAAATTAAAAAAATAATTGTCAATTAAAGCAAAATCGAAACAGTAATTAAAAATAAGATAAATTAAAAGTTATTGAATTATTAAGAAATTTATATATAAACTAAAGCTAGAATTATTTATTTATAGTTTACGATATGCCTAAGTTAGAAAATTACTGTTACGATTTGTTAGAAAATGTTTTAAACACTACTTTAGATCAAAGTAAGGTTGCAAAAGCTTATTTATTGCAAAAAGATTATGATAATGCTTTAAACGAGATAAAGGATATGCAAGAAAAGCTTGAAGAGCTTACTCAAATTTTTTCCTTGCTTGCAGTACTTAAAAAACATTTTACGGAAGAAAGTAAATTATATAACTAACAAACTGTTTAGCTTTCCGTTGTTATTCCAAGAAGTGTGCTTTCTTCAGCCTCTTTATTGTCCAAATAATCGGTTAAAGTCTTAATTGCTTCTTCTTTTTGTGTATATCCTAATTCTATTTTATTATTTGCTACTAATTCTTTTAACTTAGTAACTTCTTTAGCAGTAGCAAATCTTATATCAGGGTAAGCTTTCTGCTCAAAAGAGCTAAGGGTTAAAGGTAAATCGCTATCAAGACATTTTGTAGAAATCGAACCTGCTTTTTTAATTGAACTTGCTTTTTTAAATGTTTGTATACTTAAACCATCTTCATCATCCCACTTCGTTACGGCAGAACCTACGCTAGCATAAATTAGCCTTGAGTTTAAACCATTATCCAGTATATTCTTTCGGTCAGCATAAGTATTATTAGCAGAATAAGCAATAATTGTGCCGGAAAAAGAGGTTATATCATCCTTTCTTTTCATATTAACCTACGATAATTAAAAGTTGATTAGACCATCATATATCATACTAATTAGAATGCGTAAATAGAAATATTTTCGCTATATACAAAATTTTAGAGTTGAAAATTATAGCTTTTTTTGAAATAGTAATAATTTCCGTTTGAAATAAGTGTATTTTCATGCAAGCTTTAATTAGCCCTTATATTTTACTCATCATAACCATTTTAATATCTTTGTTTTATTCCGACAAACGAGTGGTATACTATGCTATAGCTATTACTATTGTAGCAGCTTTATATGAAAGCATAATAAATATTATAGGGCTTAGTACGCTTGTTATTTTTACGGCTATTACCTATATATACTTTCATTTTCCGCAGTTAAACAAAGTAGTAAGAATATGCTTGTTTATTGCTATTTCTGTTTGTTTTGCTTGCTTTGCATTTCACAAAGTCCCGGGATTTTTTAATATAATCGCAATTGATAAATTACAATTATCTAAAGTTTCCATACCGTTTTCGATGTATTTAAATTTTGATAAGGTAATGCCTGCATTAATAATTTATGTCATCGGCAATTTACATATTTCGGAAAAACAAAAAATTAGTGAAGATATTAAATATACCGCTTTATCATTATTGATTTGTATAATAATAGTTGTAATTTTGACTCTAATAACCGGTTATGCCTTGTTTGAGCCTAAAATACCGAGTATATTACCGATATGGGCAATTAATAACTTCTTTTTTATTTGTTTTAGTGAGGAAGTGTTTTTTAGAGGGTTCTTACAAAGAACGCTGCAAAATCTTTTACTAAAACGACGAATTTTAGCAGTGATAATAACAGCATTAATATTTGGACTTACGCACTTTCAGGGAGGTATAGTATATATTGCCTTAAGTACTATATGCGGTTTCTTTTACGGCTATGCATATTATAAGACAAATAAGATCTTATGCTCTATGATAGTGCATTTCGGGCTAAATCTATCCCATTTATTATTATTTACTTATCCGGCACTTATAGTAAAATGAATTGAATTAGGTGATATTTCTATTTTATCTTTTAATTTTTTAAAAACATATCTCATACCGTAAATGGGTTAGCATTATCGGTATTCGATATATATCCAAAAAAATAAAATATTTCCTATAAACATCACCTAATTCAATTCATTTTACTATATTTAAAAATTTATGAAAAATTCTATCAAACTATTATGTAAAATAGTTTTTATATCAGTTTTAATTTATTTAGTGCTAGTTATATTGGAATATGCACGGCAAGGTTTTATTAATGATTTATCTCTGCAAAAAGTAGATTTATCACTTGTAGATTCCATAAAAGAACCTGTTTATTTAGTTTCTTATGCAGACGGCAAGGAATCTGTGTTTCGTAATCAAAATGCAATGAATCATTACGCTATAAATAAAGGTATAGATTTTGTATTTAATTATAAAAAGAAGCATATTGATCCTCAATTTGTAGAAGAGCATAAAGAAATTTTTGCTGAACCGGCAGGGGCTGGGTTATGGTTATGGAAACCGTATATTATTTTAGAAACAATGAAAAAAGCACCGGAAAATGCAATTATCATATATCTAGATTCGGCTTTTGTTATCAAGCAGCATGTTAGTAATTTCATTAAGCTATTAAGTGATAATAATATATTACTCGTGCATGATCATGATCGTAAAAACGGTAACTATGTTAAGGGCGAAAGTTTTGCCTTAATGAATTGCCTTAGCGAAGAATGTAGAAATGCTCCGCATATTTGGAGCGCTGTTATGATTGTAAGGAATAATGCAGAATCCCGTTCTTTCATAGAAAAATGGTTAAAAAGCTGTGAGGATATAAGAGTTATATCAGGTAAAGACTATAATATTTACCCTCATTATCCGGAATATAAATGGCATCATTCCGACCAGTCCGTGCTTAGCCTTGTTTATCATCAAAACCCGCAATCGGTTAAAATGATAGAGTTTAAAGAAATTTATCCTTATTTATCATGGTTTCATCGTAAGGATTCGAATAGCTCTCCGCTCAAATCATGGTATAGTGTTTATGGTATAGAACCTATAATTAACTTTAGTAGTGAGGGAAAAGTATTGCCATCCACGGCTTTGTTAAATACCCCGCCGCTTGTTAAGTTACGCAAATGGTATAGTAACATCTTAAATAAATACTAATTTATTAACTTTTATGTTGACATAGATATTAAAATCCCCTATAATATACTTAATAAATTAACCTATCTTTAATAAATTAGATGGTAGATTTATTATTTTATAAACTTAAAAAAATAAAAGGGGATTTTTATGGGCGAAATTTTTATTGATAATAAAGAAGCAGTATTAGCATTCTTTTCAGATGAGGCATATTCAAGCGGCGAATATACTACAACAACTGCAACAAAATTTGAGTTATTGGATTCAGGAGAACTATTTACATCTGCAGAATTAGAAACTCCAACAACTATACCTTCAGATGACGTTTTTACCGTAATTTATAACACGGCGGTAAAATTAGTAAGCTCACTAGCAGGATATGCGTATAGCTTCTTTTTAGGAAGTAAGTAATAATAGTTGTCATTGCGTGGATCGGAAGACCCGCTCGATGTCATTCCTGCGAAAGCAGGAATCCAGAAAAAAAAGTATAAATACAGCAAATTTTTAAATTAAAAGCTCGACTTATCTCGCTTTATACTGGATTCCCGCTTTTGCGGGAATGACATAAGAGCTACGCAACAAAGCTATAATATTTACTTAACCGATTCCTTCAACTCATAAATCAATTCTAGTGCTTCTTTAGGCGAAAGTTTATCGGGATCGATAGTTTTAAATCTTTCTTCTAGCATACTATTTTGCACAGGTTTAGGAGGTTCGAGACTGAATAAACTTAAATTATTTGATTCAGTCGATAAGATATTTTTTCCTTTACCTACGGCATTTTTCTCAAACTTAAGTAAAATCTGTTCGGCTTTATTTATAACGCTTGCAGGAAGTCCGGCAAGTGCCGCAACGTGGATTCCGTATGATCTATCGGCTGCACCTGCTATAATATTATGTAAAAATAAAATATCTTTTCCCGATTCTTCAATAGCAATAGTATAATTTTGTAAGGCCGGCAAAAAATTATTCATGATTGTTAACTCGTGATAATGCGTAGCAAAAAGGCAGCGGCATTTAAGCTTATCATGAATATATTCAAGCACCGACCACGCTATAGATACACCGTCATAAGTAGAAGTACCCCTACCGACTTCATCAAGTATAATAAGCGAGTTTTTGGTAGATTGAGCTAAAATCGCCGAAGTCTCTAACATCTCAGCCATAAAAGTCGACTGCCCCTTAATCAAATCATCGGCTGCTCCGATCCGGCTAAAAATCTTATCAACCACTCCTATTCTAGCACTTTGTGCGGGAACAAAACAACCTATCTGGGCAATAATCGTAATGATAGCGTTTTGCCGTAAGAATGTACTTTTGCCTGCCATATTAGGACCGGTAATTAACCAAATACGTTCGTTTTCCGATAAATGACAATCATTATTTACAAAGCTTTTGCTAGTCTTTAGTAAAGCTTGCTCTACTACCGGATGACGCCCCTTAACGATATCAAAGCTTAAATCGTTAGTGAATTCAGGTTTAACGTAATTAAATTCATCTGCCAAATAAGCAAAATTACAAAATACGTCAAGTCCGCTTAAAGCACTTGCAAGCAAACGTAAATAGTGTGCCTTTTCTATAATTTGCGTGCAGATATCGGCGTATAATTCCTTTTCTAAACTTATGACCAAGGTTTTTGCATTTATTAATTCGCTTTCTAGTTTTTGTAATTCGGTTGTAGTATAACGTATGCTATTTACGGTGGTTTGACGGTGGATAAATTTAGGATCGCTAATTTTACCGACATTCTTAGCCGTGATTTCAATAAAAAGTCCTAGAACATTATTATGGGATATTTTTAAGCTATCTATACCGGTTTCTTTGCGGTATTGATCTTTTAGCTTTTCAATATGTAACTTTCCATTGGTAATTATATCATGTAATTGTGATACTTTGGGGTGGTATTCATACTTTATAACGCCACCGTCATTTAAATTATTAGGGGCATCTTCCCTTATCGTCTCATCTATTAAATTATATAATTCCTCATTTCCCGATAACGACTTAACTATTTTTTCAATATAATCGGGCAACTTGAAACCGTAGCTTTCAAAGAATATTTCTTTAATATCGGTTGCAACTTCTAGAGTATATTTAATGCTAAGTAAATCACGTCCCGAGCTTCTATTCATACTTATACGGGTTAAACAGCGTTCTATATCGCTAGTTTTTTTTAGTAATTCCCGAACTTTTGCCGTTATTTCTAAGTTGGAATAAAAGAAATCGGTAATATTTAAACGTTGATTTATTTTGGCTATATCCGTTAAGGGGCTTGAAAGGAAATTATATAATAATCTGCCGCCTTGCTTAGTAACGGTATGGTTAAGAGTGCTAAGTAGACTACCTTTAGTTCCGCCGCATGAATTAGTGACTATTTCAAGGTTACGTCTTGTTGAAAAATCAATAGTCATATGATTGTGAAAATTGATAATTCTAGGGATCGGTAAGTTGGGGATATTTTGTTTTTGGGTTAATGATAGATATTCCAAGATACTGCCTATAGCACAAATTTGAATAGTAGATATATCCCCGATACCTTTAATATCGTTCATTTTATAAAAATCTAAAATAATTTTTTCGCATTTGCTACTTGCAAAAAAACTATCCACTTGATAGGTAATACGTAAATTTAATTGCTTAAAAATACTTCCGGCAAGTTCTGAAGATCTTAAATTTTCGCTAAGCAAAACTTCACGTGGTTTTAAACGTGCCAGCTCATTAAGTATTTCTGAAGATGGAATAGTAACTATAAAGATATTGGAGGTAGAAAGATCGGCATAACAAAGTGCTGCCGTGTCTTTATTTTTCGGCATGACAAGGCTAGCTAAATAGTTAGGTTCGGCAGCCTCAATTAAACCTTCTTCAATTATAGTACCGGGAGTTATGATGCGTGTAACGTTTCTACTGACTACTGCCTTATAGCCGTCTCTATTTTTTGCCTCTTCCGGTGTTTCAAGCTGATCACAAATAGCGACTCTATAATTTTCTTCAATTAGTTTAGTTAAATAATTTTCAAGAGCATGATAAGGCACGCCGCACATCGGGATTTCTTCTTCGCCGTTTTTACCACGTTTAGTTAAGGCAATACCAAGAACGCTACTTGCAACTATTGCATCTTCGTAAAACATCTCATAGAAATCACCCATTCTGAAAAGCAACAGACAATCTAGATGAGCGAATTTAATATCTAGATATTGCTGCATCATCTTGGTTGCAGCATCATAATTATATTTTTGTTTAAACTCGTGAAGATTCATATCAGGTAAAACCTTTATATTATGGTCTAACATAATATAATATTGTCTGCTTAAGTTAAATATATATTTTTCTAAAGAAGAACAGAATTTTAATTATAATGCTGCAATATTAAATAATTTCTGCTATTATTAATTTATACGGACAATATTTAAATTAGGTTATTATGAAAACACATGATGTTTCTCTCACTAATAGAGGGCAAATTACAATTCCAATTTATATTAGAGAAAAATTAAATTTATCTACGGGAAGTAAATTAGAGTTAATAGTACAAGATAATTCTTTAATGGTAATACCTATAAATAAATCAATTAGAAATTTAAAAAACATCCTGCCAAAACCTAAAAATACTTTAACTATAAATGAAATGAATGAAATTATTAAAGGTTCACATGATAGGAATTGATACAAATATTTTAGTTCGTTATTTAACCAGTGATGATAAAGTGCAGAGTATTAAGGCTACAAAATTAATAGAAAGATATTTTGGTCAAGAAAATTCAATATTTATAAATAATATAGTTATATGTGAGTTAATTTGGGTATTAGAAAAAGGTTACAAATATTCAAAGGAGCAAATAATTTCGGTGTTAAAGGAAATATTTAGTACGATTGAATTTAGTTTTGAGAACCATCAAGTATTATGGTTATCTGTTTTGGAATATGAAAATTATAAAGCGGATTTTTCTGATATCTTAATAGGTAAGTTAAATATATTTAACGGATGTAGTTATACCGTAACTTTTGATAAAGCAGCAAGTGAATTAACAATGTTCAATAATTTGTAATAATTAAGCAATTGCTCAATTATAGATTATCGTGATATAATGGCTTTAATAAAAAGATATAATAAAAGTAACATGTATAAAATTAATCCTAGGGTAGATTTAGCATTTAAGAAAATCTTCGGGGTAGAAGAGAATAAGGATTTGCTAATATCGCTTATTAATTCGATAGTAAGCGAGAAAGATCAAGTTGCAGAAGTAACTCTACTTAATCCGTATAATCCGAAGAATTTTGCAGCTGATAAACTATCTATTCTTGACATTAAAGCCAAAAGCGAAAGCGGCAAAATGTTTAATATCGAAATACAAGTAACCGATGAAGCCGACTACGATAAAAGAGCCTTATTTTATTGGTCTAAATTATATACAGAGCAGCTAAAAGCCGGTGATGATTATTCGAAATTAAACAAGACGATAGGTATTCACATACTTAATTTTACCAGTATCGCAAACACCGATGAATATCATCATGCCTTTGATTTAACAGATAGATATACCGGAATCAAATATTTTGAGGATATAGAGTTACATACGATAGAGCTTGACAAATTTGCTAAAAACGTTGCAGAAGAATTAGCGGATGTCGTCAAGAAAGTTAAAAATGCTTTAGATATGTGGCTAGCTTTTTTAACACGTCATGATTTACTAAATAAAGATAAACTACCTAAAGAACTAAATAATAAAGAGTTAAAGAAAGCATTAAATGTGCTTGAAGTATTAAATTTAAGCAATGAAGAAAGAGAAGAATATGAAAACCGCTTAAATTGGCTTAGAATTGAAATGAGCGCTTTCAAAAAAGTAAGAGATGATGCTAGAGAAGAAAGAAATATTGAAATAGCAAAAGAAATGTTAAGTGATAATGAACATATAGAAAAAATAATTAAATATACCAAGCTTACAAAAGAAGAAATAGAAAAACTAAAATAAATTACGAGTATGTCATAAAGTCTGTGTAAGTATATTCTCAATCGTTAAATAAAATAGCGAATTGATTTAAAGCTAATTTCCAATCTCTGATGGGCATGGACCATTTTTTTTGAGCATTTTGTAGAGCCAAAAAAACTAACTTAA
>DYDX01000037.1 GCA_020404425.1 Rickettsia endosymbiont of Pyrocoelia pectoralis | reverse complement strand
GCGTTGTTGCATGGCTCCCTATGTCATTCCTGCGAAAGCAGGAATCCAGAAAAAATAGCCTAATATCAGTACAAAAATTGTATTATTGATAAAATAAATATATAAAAAACTAAATTTTTTATATATTTTACTGGATTCCCGCCTACGCGGGAATGACATTGAATAGGTTTCTCGAGCCATGCAACAACGCCGAATAAATCACGGGATGACAAGGATGAAACCGATCCACGCAACAAGGCTACCTACTCTTTAATTTACTAGAAGTATATTTATGAAAGCTCAAGAAACACAAGAGATACTTGATAACCTTAAAGACGCCTATAATAGCTATATCAAAAATAAAGAAATCGTACTAGGTATAGCTAAGGAAGCGTATAAAAAAGAATTATTGCAACTGCTTTTAGGCGAGCTTGGTAATACTGAAGAGATCGAAAAATATTATATAAAGTTACCTAAAAATGAAAGAGAAGAATGGGTAAGCAATAATACTTTTTACAAATTAGCTAAATATCTTAAAGCAAGCTATCCCGAAAATAAAATATATTATGATTCCAGTGATCAAGAAGAACTTAATAATGGTTGGGTAAATTTAGCAGGTGAATTACAATAAACTTCTTTTTCTATAAGCTGATAAGTAATTACAATAATATATCCTTATATTGGTAATAAAATACATGAAATTATTAAAAGCTTTTTTACAGCAATGTAAAATAAAAAATACCGTAAATTTAACGGTAAAAAACCATTCTCTTATAATAACACCTTACGAAGATATAAGAGAGGGTTGGGAAGAAAGCTTTAAAACTATGGCTGAAAATAAAGATGATTATCTTTTAGATGAAGATTATATAGATAATTCAGATATCATCCCGTGACTTGATCCATAGTACCGGACAGTTTTGTTTTATGGCATTCCCGCGAAAGCGGGAATCCAGTGAAATAAAGCTTCTAGAAGCTTTATTTTAAGAAAATACTTTAATAAAAAAATCTTTAAAATTAAGATTTTTTAGTCTGGATCCCTGCTTTCGCAGGGATGACATCGAGTTCTTTTTAAAGATTAATGGCATACCATTTTATCTAGGTTCAGCACTTCTTTTACTATACTCCATTTTCTGATCCGTTCTAATAGCTACAACAACCGACATACCCGGGACTATATTGGGGGCAGGGGATTCGAAATCTATTAATACCGGAATACGTTGCACGATTTTGGTAAAATTACCCGTAGCATTGTCAGGCGGTATTAAACTAAATTTAGAACCGGTAGCAGGTGCAATATTACGAATCTTACCGTAAATTACCTTTTTAGGCAAAGCATCGAATTTAATTTTAACTTCCATACCGGGTTTGAATTTAGCAATTTGCGTTTCCTTAAAATTGGCTTGAATATACATCGTGTTATCTTGAACTATAGAAAATAACGCTCTTCCTTGCGGTATATAATTACCTAATTCTAAGTTGCTATTACTAAATACACCTGATACCGCAGCAATAAGTTTGGTATTTTGTAAGCTTCGAGCGGTAATTTTTTCATTTTCTGTTAGTTCTTTTAGCTTTTCTTGTTCTGTAGCTTTTTCAAGTCCTAAAAGTGTAAGATTTTGTCCTGATATATCTAAATCCAGCTGTGCTTGTTTATAATCGGTTTTTGCTTTTTGATATTGCTTATTAGAATCGTCTAATGATTTAGTACTGGCAAATTTTGCCTTATTTAACTCTTGAACCCTTGTATAATCGGTAGAAATAATATTAAAAGTTGTTTCGGCAAGTTTTAATTTCTCAAGCGCTTGTTCTAAGCTAACTTGTCCTATCGATATTTTTTGATCAATAACTTCTATATTTTTTCTGCAAGCATTTATAGATGCTTCAAGTGCTGCAAGCTTTGCTTTATAATCTCTATCGTCTATTTCGCCTATTAAATCGCCTTTATTGATTTTAGTATTATTATCAATAAGCAGTTTAGTTAAAACTCCGCTTACTTCGGCACTAACATTTGAAATATCGGCATCAACATAGGCATTATCAGTTGATTGCGTATTTGCCCACACATAAATTCCGTAACCTAAATAAATAATTATTACTATAGATATAATAAGTACGTATTTAGCAAAAGGATGATTTTTATATTTTTGAATATTTTGTTTTAATACATTAAGCATGACTAACTTTATAAGTTTCCTCTATGTTTAAGAAAATAACAAAAAGGTATAGAAACTATATATATAAGAGCTATTAAAGGTAAAGAATACCATGGATATATGATAAGATTTATAATGATAATAGCAAATAAAATCATTGCAAGTGATAAATATTCAGGCTTAATAGTTAAGTTTTTCGTTGAAATTGTAGGAAGCCTGCTGGCGAGCAGAAAAGCTATAATAGCTAAATATATATTAATGGTAATAGTATGGGTGCGAATATTTATATTTAATAACGTACCAATTTCAAACTCCATCATCATAGGGATTAAAGCAAGTAAAGCACCGCAAGGGGCAGGAACGCCCGTAAAAAAATGCTCCGGCTTTTTATCTTGTTTCGGTTGATAAATACCGACATTGAAGCGTGCAAGCCTTAAAGCCATGCATACTATAAATAATAGCATTACTGCCGATGAGAATACTTTATATTCATATTGCTGAAAAGACCATAGATATATTAAATAGGCAGGAGCTATACCGAAATTAGCAAAATCACATAATGAATCAAGTTCTGCACCAAATGGGCTAGTGGCGTTTAACATCCGAGCTACTCGCCCGTCGATTCCGTCGATAATTGCTGCTACTATAATACAATATACTGCAATTTCCCATCTACTATCTAAAGCAAATTTGATGGAACTCATTCCCGTTACTAACCCAAGCAATGTAATAAAATTGGGAATTAGTTTTATTAGAGGGACAGGTTGAGATATAATAGGTTTACGAATTTTTAACAATTTTGATACTGTTTTTTAAGGTAATATAAACGGCTGAGTCATTTCGTGATGGTGTTGCATGGCTTCCAAATCGTCATTGCGAGCGACCGTAGGGAGCGTGGCAATCCAGAAAATAATTAAAAAATGCTATGCATTTTTACTGGATTGCTTCGTCAAAATTTTCAATTTTTCCTCGCAATGACAATTCGATAGTGAGCAACGCCTCCACGAGAATTATTACTTTCTCTCAAACGTTAGCTCAGATATCTTCTTGCGTCCGAAATCGGCAATAATAGTTTCGCCGCCTATAGCAGTCTGCCCTTTACTTACCAATAAAGCGGTTTTTAGAGGTAGGTAAACATCTACTCTACTACCGAAGCGGATTATCCCGTATCTTTCTCCCGCTTTAACTTCGGTGCTTTCTTCCAAATCACAAACAATACGTCGTGCTATTAAACCGGCTATTTGGACAAAAGCAATTTTTTGCCCGCCTATCGTTTCCATTAGTACGGATTGGCGTTCATTATAAATACTTGCTTTATCAAGAGAAGCATTAAAAAACTTTCCCGGATTATAATGCAAAGCTAAAATTTTACCGTTTGCCGGAATTCTATTAACATGCACGTTAAAAATATTTAGGAAAATACTAACTCTAATCATTTCAATATCACCGAGTCCTAACTCTGCAGGCGGTAATGCTTCTTTAATCTCTTGAATTATTCCGTCGGCAGGGCTTATTATCAGATCATCGTTTATAGGTACGAAGCGATCGGGATTACGGAAAAAGTAAATACACCAAGCAGTAGCGATAAATCCAAGGCAGCCAAGTTTTTGATTAAAGGAAGCTAGTAAAAAACTAACTAACGCAAAACTAGCAATAAATATGTATCCTTCACGGTGAATAATTTTAAATAAATCGTTATATTGTTTCATTTTAATCTCTATAGTTTTTAATTTTTATTATAGTACCAAATCGTCATTGCGAGCGACCATAGGCGTTGTTGCGTGGATAATTTTTACCTCTGTCATCCCGTGATTTATTCACTGGATCCAGTAAAACATATAAAAAATTAAATTTTTTATATGTTTACTTTATTAAATATTTTTTCTGGATCTAGTTCCCAAGCCACGGTATGACACCGAGGGCGTTTTTCGATCCACGCAGGCAAGCCTCCTCGCAATGACGGGTACAGATGATCCACTGAATTTTTATGCCTGTTCTGCTTTATTATCTTCGTTATTTTCTTCTTCTACTTCGTCTTCCTCTTTTTGTGTAGCTTGTGTTTCTTGGGCAGAGCCGAGAGCATAAACACATAAATCTTCAAGAGGTACTCCATTTTTTTTAGCGAGGTCATTTAACTCTTTTAATGCTTTCATAACTGAGTCCGGTATAGTTCCTCCTCTCGCATCGGCTAGCCACTTTGCTTGATGTTGAAGTGGATGATGCCCATCTTGCGGCGTACCTACGTAAATCGTAAATTTAGATGTTTGCCCACCAAAATCAACATTATCAATATCAAACTTTTTCATAATATTAAATTATATTTGATTAACTTAGGCTCTGTACACTTTTATAATCATTAATCAAAAGTACACAGAACCTATTTAATATTATCTTTTAACGTTAAAAATGCAAACCTAAAATAACTTCCCGCTTAACATTTTTTAAGTTGTTTGGCTATATAACGATTTGAGTATATAAATTTATCATCAGAATTTATAATTATGCCACCGGCTTCTTTAACTAAAAGTTCAAATGAGTGCGATAACGTAAAATTTAATGACGGTAAGCATACAAAATCTGCTTTACCCGAAGCTAAAAGAGTGGCTGCATAACAGGCAGAGCCAAAACTTCTTATATAGTTGATATCTTCATAAATAGGATCGTTTGAATTTTCGATAATGGCCAAACAATTTTGTAATTCTGAATTATCTGAAACTCTAAGCCGTACGCTTTGATAATTTGAGTTTAGATTACCTCTATCTGCGAAAGCCCCTTTACCTTTTTCGGCATAGTAAATTTCATTAAGAGCCGGCATATATATAACCGTATTGGTAGCTATCAAACCATCTTTATCTTTCTTCAAATAAGTTGCGGCTACACTAAAAAAAGGGATGCCTCTAGCAAAATTATTTAGACTATCTAAAGGATTAATTAGAATAACATTATCTTTATTATCTAAATCAAATTGATCTTCAGGAAAGAATAAATGCTCTGCGTATTTTTGTAATTCATCGTTTAATAGAGCTCTTAACCTTAAATAAGATTTTCTACAAAATTCTTCGTTTCTAATAGGGTTTTTTTGTAGCATTTCAAGCTCTAAAAAATCTCTATGCAAGAACTTGGCAGCTTTACGTAGCGAATTAATAAGTAAATTAGTTATAGGTTGCATTTATTACTTAGCTCTTTCTACATATGTTGAATCTTCAGTCTTAACAACAATTTTTTCCCCTGTTTCTAAATATTGAGGTACTTTTACTTTAATACCGTTTTCTAGAACTGCGAATTTAGGCGAAGCTGTTGCAGTTGCTCCTTTTATTACCGGATCGGTCTCGGTGATTTCAAGTATGACCGTTGCAGGGAGTTCGACACTTAAAGGTTTTTCGTTATAGGATTCAACTGTAATAATCATGTTTTCGGTTAAGAAAGGTAATTTTTCGTTTAGAATTTCTTTATTTATGTTTATTTGCTCAAAAGTTTTTGTATCCATTAATACTAAATCATCATTTTCAAAATATAAAAATTGATAATCTTTTTGCTCAAGCTCTGCTTTTTCCAAGTGATCGGAAGAACTGAACCTTTCGTTACGTTTTGTGCCTGTTTTTAAATTCTTCATTTCAACTTGAACATAAGCACCGCCTTTGCCGGGTTGAGTATGCTCGGGTGTTTTGCTTACAATCCATAAATCATTATTATAAACTAATATATTACCTGTTCTAATTGAATTTGCTGAAATTTTCATATATTATACACTTATCCTTTCGAAAAATTATAAATATACAAATTATTTCCTTTAAAAACAAGAATTTAATCTTATGACCGCAAATATATTAGTAGTAGACGATATAGAAACGAATATTAAATTATTACAAGCCAAACTTTTAAACGAATATTACAGTGAATATTATACGGTTTTTACTGCCAATAGTGGCAAAGAAGCATTAAATATTCTTACAAAAGAAAAAATAGATATAGTATTGCTTGACGTTATGATGCCGGAAATGGATGGATTTGAGGTGTGTAAAATAATTAAGGCTAATCCTGAAACGACACATATACCGATTGTAATGGTAACGGCTCTTTCTGATGTCGAGGATAGGGTTAAAGGACTCGAAGCCGGAGCTGACGAGTTTTTAACTAAGCCGATTAATGATACTGCTCTTTTAGTAAGGTTAAAATCGCTATCACGAATGAAGAGTTTAGTTGATGAATTAAAGCTTCGTAATAGTACTAATGCTTTACTTGGCGGTAGTGCTATTGAAATGCAAGACACTTTCGAAGATAAAAAAATACTACTTATTAACGATGACGTAGTGCAAGCCAAGAATATCAAGCAAATGCTGCTTAAAGTTACGCCTAATGTAAAAGTACTTACTAATCCAAGTGAATTAGATATTGTTAATGAATATTTACCTGATTTAATAATAGTTAGTAGCTTGCTTGAAAATGTAGACCCCTTAAGAATAAGTGCTATTTTAAGAGGAAAGGCAGAAATAAACGGGGTAGTATTAATTCTGCAAATTGATGAGGACGGGATGCCGCTTGTTATGAAAGGCGTGGATCTCGGTATCAATGATTATTTTGCTTATCCAATTGATGAAAATGAGCTGCTTGCAAGAATTAGGACTCAGTTAAGGCGTAAACAATATCAAGATGATTTACGTAACGATCTTGAACAAAGTGTAAATCTAGCTGCTAAAGACGGTTTGACCGGATTATTTAATCGTCGCTATTTTGATATTCATATTAAGCAAATGGTTGATAAAGCGAATAAAGATAATATTAAATTATATTTGCTTATGTGTGATATAGATAATTTTAAGCATGTGAACGATACTTACGGTCATCAGGCGGGTGATAAAATTTTAACTATTACGGCACGTATTTTAAAAAATACCTTTAGAGTAACCGATTTAATAGCACGGTTTGGCGGTGAAGAATTTACTATGCTTTTAAATAGTATAAGTATTGATCAAGCATTATACACGGCTGAAAGGGTTAGAGTAAAAATAGAAAGTATGGACTTTGAAATTGAGGGAGTAGAAGAGCCTTTAAAAAAGACTATTTCAATCGGAGTTACGGAATATAAACCGGGGGAATCTATTGAGGATTTTATCGAGCGTTCTGATAAAGCTATGTATGAAGCTAAGACAAGCGGCAAAAATAAAGTTGTAAGATTATAGTCAAATGATTTGAATTCACTTACATCGTTGCTCGTCGTCTCGCCTATTATTATAGGCTTCGCTCCTCGCTCCTTGTAATTAAATCCAACTGATTTGACTATATAGACGGAAAAACTAATTAATATAATGAAAAAATCTTATAAAAAACATCTTGAGTTACCGTATAGACCGGGAGTCGGCATGATGATAGTAAATGCCGAGAATAAAATATTTGTAGCTAAGAGGATAGATACCAAGATATCTGCGTGGCAAATGCCGCAGGGCGGTATAGTACCGGGTGAAACCCCAAGTATTGCAGCAATGCGTGAAATGCTTGAGGAAATAGGAAGTGATAAAGGATATATTGTTGCGGAAAGTAAATGCTGGTATAGTTATGACGTACCGCATTTTCTGATACCTAAGCTTTGGGACGGTAATTTCCGCGGACAAAAGCAACGCTGGTTCTTAATTAGATTTACCGGAACTAATGAAGATATTAACATAAACACCCTTAATCCGGAATTCGATCAATGGCGTTGGGCATCCCTCGACGAGTTGCTATCAATAATAATCCCTTTTAAACGCAAACTCTATCAAGCGGTAGTAAACGAATTCGAGTCTCTGATTCAATAAATAATATTGTTGCTTGGATTGGAAATAGTTGCAATGCAGTAAAAATGCTATGAATTAGCATTTTTACTTTTTCTGAATTGCAGCAAAGCTTCGCTCCTCGCAATGACGATTTGGTATCCGTGCGGGCAAGCCTCACGCGGGAATGACATAGAATAAAAATTGTTCAGTACTATTAGTTAAACTGATCCACGTGGGTAATGCCTTGGAGCCTGTAAGTTTTAAATTATGCCTCTACTTCATTTATCTCTCCAATTGACGTAACTTTAAATCTTTTATTTAGATCGTCTAATATTTCTTGTCTTTCTTTCGGCTTATCAAGTGCTAGTTGTTCAAAGTCTTTAAATATCTCTTCAAAACGGTTTTTCATATCTTCTTTATCTAGTAATTTTTGTTCTAAAAATCTAAATAAGAAATAATTTTTTGCAATATTATTCTCTTGATCATTTCCTTGAAACTTTACTTTTTGTAGAAAATAACTAATCTCTTCGGATTTAATAGAATAATCATATAAAAGCTCATGCAGCAGTTTTGCATCGTATGCAATCTCAAGTTTAAAAATATTAAGCAAATAATTATTATCGTTTGGTTTTAAAATTAGCAAATATTCATCATTACTAGCTATTCCTTCAAATGCCATAAGAGCAAAGTTAATCCATTTACCGTATTCTACTATTAATTTTGCAGTTTCTAGATAGTCAGTTTTAGAGGTAAAGTAAAATTTATTAACACCATTTTCATTTTCTATATTTAAATGAGCTTTTTTTCCTAATAATAATGTTATTGAATCTAAGAACATCTTAAGAATTTTGCTATCTATTCTCTCGTCAATATAAGTTTTAAGTAATAAAGAAAAAGATGGATAAGTCTTATCTATAGATTCAGGCATAATTTCCTTATCTAAAAAAACTTTAATTGCTTCTGAATTGCTGTGTGATAATGCTAAATCCACAGGCGTTTCCTTTAATATATTGAAAGTATCTTTTGCAGCACCGTATTCTAAAAGATATTTTATTTTTTGCTGACAATTACTTTGCATTGATGCAATAACATGTAGTGGTGTTATAGAAGTGGTTTTAGCAGTAAAATTCGGATCGGCTTTTGCCTTAAGTAGACTTAACATTATTTCATCAGACGCAAGGCAAGACCAATGCAAAGGAGACCAACCGTCTATAGTTTCAAAATTCGGATCTAATCCTTCTTTGAGAAGGAAGCAAACTTCATCATTATCGTTTTTTATAATTGCTCTAAATAAAGCTTGTTGTTTATCATTTAACATTAAAATACCTTTTTATTTTTAATAAACATAACTTATTAATATAATTAATTATATTAACTTTCAACTCAAATAAATTTATTTTTTTAATTTTTACTGGAGTATATCTATCTCGTCTAAAAACACGGCTCTTTCTATAGCTCTTCGTTTCACGAGACCTTTCAGCTTTTTACCCTTGATATGAACCCATCTAAGAAATTCATCGGCGGCTTTTAAATACCGGTATTGGTTTAGTTCTTTGAGTAAAGTGGAGTTTTTAAAAGCTAGGCTGCCGCAATTGAAGATAAAGGATATTAAGGCAACTTGTTGGCAGGTTAGTAGAGGGACATGGCAGTATTTATATAAAATCGTACTTACCTCTTTGATATCTTCATCAAGTAGTTTTTCTGCAATTTCTATAGTTATTTTATTATCTAAAATATAGCATCTCATGAGGTTTAATTACATGCCCGTAACCGATAGTTTTAAGCCCCGCTGGGCAGTAGTAAGGTTTAAGTCGTAAAGATTCAAATCGCTTGATCAAATTTTTAGCATGTTCTAAAGTGGACATTAAGATAATATTGTTTTAGCTAAATTATAGCTTAGATAATTATCTTCACTAAGTTATAGGACTATAGGTTTAAAATGCAGTCCTATATGTCTAAAACTCGTATGAATCTTCTTGAAAGAACATAATATTTGATATATGTTATTATTCTATTTGATGTAATACTTAAAAAATGTTATAGTATGATTATATCGTTTGCTTGCCGAGATACGGAAAAGCTGTTTGAAGATAAATTAGTTAAACGTTTTCACGGAATATCCCGTCAAGCACAAATAAAGTTAGCATTTTTAGATGCAACCGGTAATATTAACGAATTAAGGACGCCGCCCGGTAATAGATTAGAGTTGCTTATAGGCGATCGTAAAAATCAACATAGTATTCGTATTAACGATCAATGGCGTATATGTTTTGTTTGGCATGATGGAAACGCTCATAATGTTGAAATTGTTGATTATCATTAGGAGAATATTTATGACCCAACTACTTGAACTTGTAACCCCTGGCGATGTCTTATATGAAGAATTTATGAAGCCTTTAAATATAAGTCAAAATCAGCTAGCTCGTGATATTGACGTACCGCCAAGTCGTATTCATGCAATAGTGCATGGTAAACGCACTCTTACCGCTGATATGGCACTGAGACTCGGTAAATATTTTCAAACTTCGGCTCAGTTATGGATTAATTTACAAGCAAGATATGATCTAAAATTAGCACAACGTAACGAATGGCCTCATATTAAAAATCGTATTCGTACTATGGAAGTAACAAGAGCAGCAAGTTAGTTATTTCTTAGGTTTTGTGGACATTTCTAATTTAAAGCTTTAGTTAAGAATAACATAAGAGTCTTTCTTTTCTCGCAATGATGATATCAACTTATTTCTAGGCAATGCCTAACCTAAAGTAAAAAATCCTATTGACTTTTATGTAGACTAGTATAAGTTCTTTACAATTTGATTTTTGGTAAAGAAACTTATGCTAGGGTATGCAAAAGAGCAAAGAGCTTTGAGTAAGGGGCAGAAAGAAGCTATCGGATTATTATCTATCGGTACGTTTCTGGAATATTTTGACCTAATGCTTTACGTGCATATGGCAGTACTTCTTAACGATTTGTTTTTTCCGGAAGCCGATCCGCGTACAGCTGCTCTTTACTCTGCTATAGCATTTTGTTCAACATACGTATTTAGACCGATAGGTGCTTTAATATTTGGTTGGATAGGTGATAATATCGGTCGAAAAGCAACAGTTATAATTACAACTTTTTTAATGTCTCTTTGTTGTCTTATAATGGCTAATTTAAAGACTTATGCAGAAATCGGTATTATGGCAACTATTACAGTTACGGCATGCAGAATTGCTCAAGGCATGTCTTCTATGGGTGAAGTAATAGGAGCCGAGCTTTATTTAACTGAAATGGTAAAAGCTCCTCAGCGCTATTGGGCTGTAGCTTTACTTACCGTTTTCGTTACTTTGGGTGCAACTACGGCACTCGGAATCGGAACACTTGTTACTTCGTTGGGATTTAATTGGCGTATAGCATTTTGGTTTGGAGCAGCTATTGCCGTAGTTGGTGCTGTTGCAAGAACGAATCTTAGAGAGACTCCGGATTTTGTCGATGCAAAAAGACAAATCAAGGACACTGTGGAACAAGCAGGTATAGATAGTAGTAAGCTAAAATCAAGCCCTATATGGAATGAAAAAATTAATAAAAAAACTGCAATGGCTTTGTTTTGTATACATTGTGGAGCACCATTGTGGTTTTATGTTGCTTTTATTTATTGCGGTAATTTATTAAAAGACTCGTTTAATTATGGTACAGCTCAGGTAATTCATCAAAATTTTATTGTTAGTGGTGCAGAATTAATAAGTACAATAATTGTTATTTACTTAATTTGTAAAATACATCCTTTAAAAGTCCTCAAAGTAAGACTAATGATATTTTCTGTTGTGGCTATTGCTTCTCCTATCTTACTCAATAATATTTCGACTACTACCGAGTTAATGTTATTTCAATTATTTATTGTAGTATTTGCTCCTACTGCTTTTCCGGCAGGAGCAGTGTTTTATGGAAGATTCCCGGTATTAAAACGCTTTACATGCGGTAGTTTTATATTTGCTTTATCAAGAGCATTAATGTTTGCAGTTCCTTCTTTTGGAACAATTTATTTAACAGATTATTTCAATCATTGGGGATTATTATTTTTTATTGTTCCAATTTTGATCGGTTATACCTTCGGGGTAAATCATTTTATAAAGTTAGAGAAGGAAGCTGAAAGTTATTATTAGAAAAAGTTTTTTGTTTCTCAAATTCGATATTAAAAGCTTTTAAACATAATTCAGTAAACTCCTGTTCTAGCTTATAGTCTATTTTAGCCGCAACAAGTAAAAAATTTATTAATGTTTCTTCAAGTATTTTTCTTGCTTTCTCAGGCGATTTAGCACTTAAAGTCTTTATATTATGAATACGGTCGAAGATTTTTATAAGGGCAGTATCATATCTTTTTTGCTTAATAAGTAAATTAAGACTTTCTGCAGCAGTGATTTTCCCGTGAGGTTTAATTCTGGTTAGACCTTCTACGTGCTTTGCTACTTCTTCATCAAAAATCTCGGCAATCGTTTCTTTGGTTAATTCCGTATCTTCAATAGTATCGTGGAGTAGGGCGGCTTGCAGCATTACGGCAGTGTACAATTTAGGTGCTTCTTCGGCTAGGAACTCTGCAAGCATAATAGCTACTTCGATTGGGTGAGAGTAGTAGGGGTCGCCCGACTTACGCATCTGTGAGCCGTGATATTTACGGGCATAATAGATCCCTTTTCTGACTTCTTCAGGGTTTATAGAATTTTTTACTTTCCTATTTAAATACTCGATTTTATCAAGTAACTTCTTAGCATACTCACAAATTACAAGCTTTTCTTCCCAGCAGTTTAAATCTTCCATATAGTTATTTTTAATTTTATTAAACTTCCTGAAATACAATTAAAGATTAAAATTAATAAATTGCAACAATAAATAACTCTTTAATTCTAAAAGAGCTAATAATTTTAACATTTTAGATATTTTAGCAGCACTATTTAAAAATACCTCAGAATAGCAAATCAATTAGAAATGTCCACAAAACCTAGGCACTTCACCTATTCAATTTAACCAAGAACAAAAAACTATTGACTTTTATATAAAACAATATAACTTTTTTGTAATTTTATTTTAATAAAGGAATTATGCTAGGATATGAAAAAGAGCAAAGAAGCTTAAATAAAGAACAGAAACAAGCAGTAGGGTTGCTATCTTTAGGAACTTTGTTAGAATATTTTGATCTTATGCTTTATGTGCATATGTCTGTACTTCTTAACGAACTCTTTTTCCCAAAAGCGGATACTTACGCTACTTCACTTTACTCTATAGCAGCTTTATGTGCTACTTTCATTTTTAGACCTTTAGGAGCCCTAGTTTTTGGATATTTAGGTGATACATACGGACGAAAAACTACGGTAGTTATAACGACGTTAATGATGGCTACCTCATGCATAGTAATGGCATTACTTCCTACTTATAATGAAATCGGTATAAAAGCTTCGATTATAATAATACTATGTAGAATTATTCAAGGTATGTCCTCGATGGGGGAGGTAATAGGCACTGAAGTTTATTTAATCGAGTTTACTAAACCTCCTATACAATATCCTGTTGTAGCCTTGGCTACGGTTTTTGCTACTGTAGGAACTTTTGCAGCTTTAGGGATAGCAACTATTATCACTTCTTATGGTTTTAATTGGCGTTATGCATTCGGTGTCGGAGCAATTATTGCCGTTGTGGGAACAATAGCAAGAACTGCTTTACGTGAGACTCCTGAATTTGCTAATGCAAAACTTAAATTACTTAAAACTTTTGAGAAAGCTAACAGAGATATAAAAATATTAGAAAATAATCCTCTTTGGAAAGAGAGAATTGATAAAAAGACGGCAATAGCTTTATTCATAATGGATTGTGCATGGCCTGTATGTTTCTATTTTGCATATATTTATTGCGGTGATATTCTTGTAACTAAATTTAATTGTACTCCGGATGAAGTCATTAAACAAAATTTTAAATTATCTATAGTAGAGCTTATAAGTATAGTAACGGTAGCAGCATTAAGTTATAAGATCTACCCTCTAAAAATTCTAAAAGTATTATTAGGTATATTTACCGTTACGATATTACTATGTCCATATTTATTAGATAAGGCATCAAATCAAAATCATATATTTATTATTCAATCTCTTATCATGGCTTTTGCTCTTAATGTTATGCCGGCTGTACCAAATTGTTTTAGACATTTTCCAATCTTTAAGCGTTTTACTTCCGTAACATTTACTTATGCTTTATCGGCAGCTTGTATGTATGTTATTAGCTCATTTGGCTTTCCTCAGTTAATAAATGCTTTTGGAAATTGGGGTTTGTTAGTTATTATGATCCCGACAAGTATCGGATTTGGATTTGGTATATTTCATTTTGAAAAACTGGAGAAAGCAAGTGGGAATCATCCGACAAAATCTTTTTTATAGAATAAAATTGTCCGGAACAACTAAAGAACTTATCTTTTTAAATGCAAATAATCATTATATTTTGATAAGTCCAAGTCGTAAGCGAAAGATTTATTTACAATATAATATTCAAGCAATCTAATTAAGCCTTGTTTATGTTTCTCTAATGTTTCCTTGCTTAAGGTTATTTCCGTTGTTTGAATATAAGGCTCTGTGCTGGTTATTTTCACGTAGGCGATATTAACTTCTGGATTCTCTTGATCGACTGGATGATGTTTTATTTTTGTACAGCTAAATTCAGAAGGCTTTAGACAAGATGAATTGACGATCGAGCCTGCGGAGCGTACTACAGTACGTGAGCAAAGGCGAGTATCAGAAAATTCACTTGGATCAAGTTTTCTGAATGACGCTGTATCGAAGCCGTTTTCAAGTATCATGATACTTTCGATAATAAGCTGCGGGGAAAGTCCTAGCTCGATTTCTTTCTTAGTCGGGATAGTACCGGTTTTGTAGTCGAGTATAGTTATGTGGTTTGATTTGCTGATTTCAATACGGTCGGCTATACCGATTATTTTTATTTCCTGCCCTGCAATATTTAAATTTAATTCCCCTTTAATTTCAAAATAAATATGCTTGCAGTTTTTTCGGCGTTCTATATCAAATAAAATAAAAGCCTTGCTAAGTAATGTTAATTTCGTTTGCCAAGTTTTCTTTGTATAAAGAGGTAGGATAGTACTATGCAGAATATTATTACCTATCACTATTAAAGCATTTTGTTTTTCTAGCGGATTTAAGGGCATATATTGCTCATCATGGTTTTTAGAATATTCCTCTAAAACTTTATGAATGAAGCTGCCGAAATCAGATATTTTAGGTTCTTCCCATATTTTATCTTGTCTGCGTAATTTCAGTATTTTTTTGGCATAGAAATTATAAGGATTGCGGATTAATGTTTCTATATCGGTTACGGATAAGGTGGTAGGGAAAAAGTTGCTATGTGCTTTGTCATATAAGCATCCCATTTTGTCATTCCCGCAAAATCGGGGATCCACGCTTAAGTTTGTATTAAACTGGATTCCTGCTTCCGCAGGAATGACATAAGAGAGGGAAGGTATGACATTTGTACTTGATAGCTTCAAAAACAAGTTACAAGGAGTAGATAATTTTCCGGCATATTTTTTAGCATTAAGTATAATTACTTCTTTATTTTGCAATAATAAATTGAAATAATCTGAATATAGGGTAGGGGTTATTTCGTCGTAATCTATGTTTAATATTTGCTTGGCTTCTTTGCTTAAATAAGGATGAGCTTTAACTACAGAACTCCAATTTTCGCTATTAAAATGCGGTAATATAACTAAATCAAACTTAGATAAAGCGAGATCTTCAGGTGAACCGACAGTTATATTAGCGTCACTAATATTTTTATAATATTTGATATTAGAGAGCAAAAACAAAAAGATTTTAGGGAAATCTTTTTTATTGATAGAATTTATATAACTGCCAAATTCTATTAAATTCGTTAAAAACTCATTTAATTCTGTACCTCCTTCCTCTTCCCAAATATTAGACCTCTTCGAAAACTCTACTTCTGCTGGTAATTTGTGAGTCGATCCGCTGCTCGCATCCTCACGTACTATCGTGTACGCTGCGGTGCTGTGCTGCGTGTCTCCTACAAATTCCCTACCATAAGCGAGTTTCGAAAGAGGTCTATTAAGTAAAAGTTTTTCGGCTATTTCTTTTACTAAAATTAGGATATCTAGAGGGTTGTGTAAATTATGTTCGTATAAAATTGAAATTAGTTCCTTGTTTTCGGTATCTTCTAATATTTGTAATAAATATTTAGGAGAGGAAATAAATCTAGCCTTGCCGCTTAGCATTAATTCTAATTTCTGGATCTCTTTAGAACTAATCAAAGGGTTTTTGAGTAATAAAAATAGAAGTTTTAAATCAAAATTATTACATAATATATTGATTATAGAAATTATTAGGCTAGCTATATTTGTTAATTTTAAATCACTACCTATTAGATCTTGAAATAATAAACCATGTTTGTTTAAAGAACTACAATATATTTTCTTAAGTTTGTCGTTATTCGTAACAATAGCTATTTTTTTATTTGTGTTTTGGCTACATATATAAGCTACTTCTTCCGCTTCCTCATAAATATTTGTTGGTTCAGAATAGCAGATATTAGAATTAATTTCGTTTGAGCCTATATTATAATAAATGGTACTATCTTTTAGCTCTTCTTCAAATCGTCTTAGGAAAGAATCAGGCTTAAATATCCCTGCTAATATTAGTTTTTTCGAGCTATTTTTTATTCTTACTACTTCTTCTTGCAATAATGATAATTTATAGCTGCTTCTGCTTTGTTTTTTAGTAGCTGCTATTTTCTCTTGCCATTTTGAAAAGCTATACTCTAAGAACTTATAAATATTTTGCCAATATTTGGAATCATTATAGGTTTCTATAAGCTTTATATCGATATCGTTAATTATTAGTTCATTAAATAATTCACTTAAAACTGCAGCATTTTTTAAAGGCTCAACAACGCTAAGTCTGTCATATTCTTTAATAATGTCAGATAAAATAAACAGCTCTTCAATTTTAGATATGTAATTTGAATTAGGATCTTTTTTTGAAATGATAACAGGAAACGGAATAATGACGGGTAAGTTCGCTATCTCGTAACTATCGGTTAGAATTTTCTTTAACTCTAGACAGGAAAAATTATTAGGTAATATTATTTTTAGTTCTTGGCGTAATTTTTCTTTGCCGAACTCATTAATTATAAATTCAGCAAATTTTTCTAGAAAAGAATAATTAGCAGCCATAAACAATGTTTTTTACGATAAATATAGCAGATCAAAAATTCAAAACAAATTTTATTTAAAACAATAATATAGTATAATAAATAATATTTGATTATTTATTTCTTGTTAGGTATCTTAACGTATATTAATTTTTTTATAAATAGGGTATCGTATGAAAATTTTTATTATATTATTTACTATTATAGTCTCTATAACATCAAGAGCTTATGCTAATGATTTAAATTCGCGTATAGCTTATTGTGATAATATACAAGTAGAGCAACAAGAGGATTTGATAATACAAAAATTGGTTAAATTATTTGCAGCTAAAACAAATTGTATTATTAGCAGTTGTTTACAACAGTGGGATGTACAAGATACTACAGTAAAATATTCAGTTGCTTGGCAAGAACAATGCGGACCTGTAATTTATGGTCAGTATCAACTAGGAGATAATGGTAAAGGTTCTACCTTTGTATGTGAATACTATAAATATTCCGTGTGCTGTTGGTCGCTTGGGTATGATCATAATAAAGAGCTTGTAATGTGTTCAGATGATATTAAAAACTAATGACTAACTTTTATAAGCTCCGTAAATAAAGCTAAATCGATGCAGTTATCGTTTAAATATTCAGGATGCCACTCAACGCCAATAATAAATTTATGCTTAGTAGATTCAATGGCTTCGATTATACCGTCTTCTGCTCTTGCCGATATGATAAGATCACGACCAATTTGTTTAACTGCTTGATGATGGGTTGAATTAACCATAGTGTGTAATTTGTTATTAGCGATCTTAGCAAGGTAAGTAGCAGGCTCTATATTGATTGAGTGGGAAACTATATCTTTAGGATGAGGTTGTAGGTGATTAATTACAGTATCAATAGACCTCCTCGGAAACTCTACTTCTAGAGGCAATTTGTACGTCGATCCGGTACTCGAATCCTCACGTACGTCTATGTACGCTGCGGTTCTGCGTTCCGTGTCTCCTTCAAATTCCTCTCTATAAGCGAGTTTCCGAAGAGGTCTAATATAATCAGGAATATGTTTAATGAGAGTGCCGCCAAAAACTACGTTTATTAACTGCATTCCTCGGCATATTCCTAAAACAGGAATATTTTTCTCAAGTGCTTTTTTTAAAACTAATATTTCAAAATTGTCTCGTGCTTCATTCGAAATTACCACGTCTTCGGCATATTCAGGCTCATAAAATTTAGGATGGATGTCCTCATCGCCGCCCGGTAATATAATGCCGTCAACAATATCCATAAGCTCGTTTATGGTCTCGCTTTGATATGGTAATAATAAAGGTACGCCGCCTGCTGTGATTACTGCATCTGCGTAATTCTTACGTAGTGCATACCACGGAAAAGGAGCGTAATTATATTTTTCACAATTTTGAGCTAAATCAGGAGTAATACCTATTATAGGCTTTTTTTTCATTTTATTATCGTTTTGCTGTTTTTTTTGTCATTCCCGTGAAAGCTTGCCTGCGTGGATATCCGAGTCGTCATTGCGAGGAGGCGTTGTTGCGTGGATCATTACATCCGTCATTGCGAGGAAATTACAAAGTAATTGACGAAGCAATCCAGTAAAAAATGCTAAAGATTAGCATTTTTTTATTATTTTTTCTGGATTGCCGCGCTCCCTACGGTCGTTCGCAATGACGGAAAAGTGAGCCACGGTATGACACCAAATTTACTCCTCAATATGCGGTTGTACTTCAAACGTATGGAACGGCGGAGGGGAGGTAAGTGTCCACTCTAGCGTATCAGCACCGTCACCCCAAGGGTTATTTGGGCAGGATTTACCGTATTTTAGCGTATAGAAAACAATAAACACAAAATAAAGTGCCGCTCCCATAGAAATACCTGCTCCTATCGATGACACCATATTCCAGCCGGCAAAAGCTTCGGGATAGTCTGGTATTCTTCTAGGCATGCCGGCAAGCCCTAAAAAATGCTGCGGGAAGAATGTTAAATTAACCCCGATAAAGGTAATCCAAAAATGAATTTTGCCTAAAATTTCTGGATATTGCTTACCTGACATTTTGCCGAACCAATAATAAAAGCCGGCAAATGCAGTAAATAAAGCACCGAGCGACATCGTATAATGGAAATGTGCAACAACGTAATACGTATCGTGCAAGACTCTATCCAGTGCCGAGTTTGACAAGATTATACCGGTTACGCCGCCGATCGTGAATAATATAATAAACCCTATCGAAAATAGCATCGGTGTCGGGAAAGTAATTGAACCGCCCCACATAGTTGCAATCCAGCTAAATATCTTGATACCGGTCGGAACTGCTATAATCATTGTGCCGGCAGTGAAATATATAAGTGCATTATAAGAAAGCCCAACCGTAAACATATGGTGGGCCCAAACGATAAACCCGACAAAACCGATTATTACCATAGCTCCGACCATACCTTGATAGCCGAATATAGGTTTACGTGAAAAAGTCGAGATAACCTGACTAACTATCCCAAAACCCGGCAGTATTACGATATATACTTCAGGATGACCGAAAAACCAAAATAAATGCTGGAATAATACAGGATCACCGCCGCCGTCGGGTTTAAAGAAAGTAGTGCCGAAATTACGATCGGTAAGTAACATAGTGATAGCCCCGCCAAGTACCGGCATAGCTAGCACTATTAAAAATGCAGTAACTAAAATAGACCAAACAAATAACGGCATTTTAAATAATCCCATCCCGGGAGCACGCATATTAAAGATAGTAACAATTAAGTTAATTGAGCCAAGGATTGACGATAAACCTGTTAAATGTAAACTAAAAATGGCCATATCAACGGCTGCGCCCGGATGACCGCTTAAATTGCTTAGAGGAGGGTAGAGCGTCCAGCCAGTTCCGGGACCGCCGTCAACAAAAGCCGATCCCATAAGTAAGAGAAAAGCAGGAACTAATAGCCAAAAACTAATATTATTAAGACGTGGAAATGCCATATCGGGAGCACCTATGAGTAACGGTACGAAGTAATTACCGAAACCGCCGAATAAAGCCGGCATGATCATAAAGAACACCATAATAACCGCATGTGCCGTAATAAGCACGTTATATAGCTGAAAATCGTGATTTAGAAAAGTACCGCCGGGCATGGCAAGCTCTAGCCTAAAGAGCATTGAGAATAACCCGCCGACAATTCCGGCAAAGATAGCAAATATGATATACATAATGCCGATATCTTTGTGGTTAGTTGAAAAAAGCCACCGCTTCCAGCCGTGCGGAGTGTGATGGTCATCGTGGTTTAGGTGGTTAGTAGTTATGTTCATAATTGTTTTGTGCATGTGTTAATTTCGTATTTTTTTAAATTAGAATTTTCTTTATTTGCTTCTTGATATTTCTTTTCTAAAAACTCGTCAACAAATGATTCTGAATTAGAACCACTTTGTTTAAATATACTTTGAGCTTCTTTAACGTCATTACTATTAAATTCAGGATGACGATTAGCATCGGTAATATTATCTAATAGCAAATCCAATTCAAATGTTTTTTTATCAACCATTTTTTGAGTGTGAATTTTCATAAGTTAATTGTTAATTTTAATTGTTTTATGGATCGGAAAACATACTCAATGTCATTCCCGCGTAGGCGGGAATCCAGTAAAATAAAGCTTCTAGAAGCTTTATTTTAAAAAAATACTTTAATAAAAAAATCTTTGAAATTAAGATTTTTTTAGTCTGGATTCCTGCTTTCGCAGGAATGACATCTAGAGTTAAGCAACAAAGTCAGCCTTACGCAGGAATTACGTCATTACAACCCTATTTCTTACTTGTAACCCAATTATCGAAATCCTCTTTGCTGACTACCTCTATAGCTATCGGCATGAAGCCGTGATTAACTCCGCAAAGCTCGGAGCATTGACCGTAATATACGCCTTTTTTAGCTATTCGTGTCCAAGTTTCGTTAATTCTGCCCGGGACGGCATCTATTTTAAACCCAAGGGCAGGAACTGCAAAACTATGTATTACGTCACTGGCAGTAATAAGGAATCTAACCGTAGTATTTTCAGGGATAACAATCCGGTTATCTACATCTAGCAATCTTTTCTGATCGGGCTTTAAGTTTTCGTCCGAGATCATTACGCTATCAAATTCTAAATTATCGTGATTGGGGTATGAATAATGCCAATACCATTGAGAACCTACCACTTTAATAGTTAAATCTGCTTCCGGTATTTTTTCCGCATGCCGCAATATTCTAAAAGACGGTACGGCAATAATAATTAAAATTATTATAGGTATCACCGTCCAAATTATTTCTATTAAAATATTATGCGAGAATTTTGACGGTACGGGATTATTTTTTGCATTAAACCTAATACATACAAAGCCAAGTAATCCGGCAACAAATAGAACTATAGCAGTCGATATAAGAAGTAAAAAATTATGAAAATGGTGTAATTCTTCCATAATCGGGCTTGCAGGCGGCTGAAAAGTCATCTGCCAAGGTAGCGGTTCGGAAGCAAAGCAAATGCTGCTAAATATCAACAAACCGATCAAAGTAATAATATTTTTCATAACATATATAAAAGTTGTTTGTATTTAATATAAATGGATATGCAGTTTTGTTAAAGCAAAAATCGATATATTTTTATAATAATTTCTAATTCTTTGTTGTAATTTGCTTTTACATAGTTCATATTGAACATTATACGAATTGATCTAAATAATACTCTCAAGGCAATTTATAATGAATAACACTACGCTATCATATGAGTTTGAAGATATATTATCTGCTTCTCATATTAGTGTACGGCTTCGAAAAATTCTAACTTTTACTTCCCTATTATTATTCATAACATTAGTTATTTTTGTTTCTTTTGCCGTTAATAATTACGTAAACGATACGTTATCAATCACTTTAGTAGAGCCTGAAACTGATGAAATGCAAGAAGCTGTTTCATTTAAAGAAGTAACGGTTAAAAAGGGTGATACCATTAAATCTATCCTTATCGGGCAGAATATTCCTAAAACCGATATAGAAAAAATCGTAAATTTAGTAAAAGAGGGTAAATTATCTGCATCGCTTAAAATAGGTCAGCAAATTACTTTTGAATATGAGACGAAAATTACTGAAAATGATGATGAAGATCTAACCTCGGAAGTGACATTTTTAAATAAAATCGTTATAATTATCGATAAGCTAAAAACTATTGAAGTAATTAGGGAAGGCGATAATTTTAAAGTTGAAGAAATTATCGTACCTCTAAGTAAAAAAATTTCAAAATCATCGGTAGTTATCGATTCTAGTTTTATGTCTGCTCTTAAAAAGCTTGGGTTATCGAGTAACAGTATAATAGAGTTAATTAATGCCTATGCTTACCAAATCGATTTTCAGCGTCAAATAAAAAGCGGCGATACTGCAACCGTAATCACGGAAAAATACGTAACTGAAGACGGTAAGTTTTCCCATCACGGTAAGATTCTATATGTTTCGTTAAATCTTTCCGGAAAAGATTATAATATTTATCGTTACTCACACGACAATAATGCAAATAATCAAGCATTTTTCTCCGAGGACGGTAAAAGCGTAAAAAGAAGCTTGTTGAAAACGCCGTTAAAAGTTGTTAGAGTTTCTTCAAATTACGGTAATAGAAAGCATCCGATCCTTGGTTATACAAAAATGCATAAGGGAGTTGATTTTGCAGCTCCGACCGGAACGCCTATATACTCGGCAGGGAACGGCGTTATAACCGAAATGTGCTGGAAATCCGGTTACGGAAAATTTATTCAAGTAAAGCATAGCGGAACATTATCGACTGCTTATGCCCATGCATCAAATTTTGCTAAAAACTTAAAAGTCGGATCCATAGTAAAACAAGGGCAAATAATAGCGTATGTCGGCAGTACCGGTAGGGCTACGGGAGCACATTTACATTGGGAAGTTAAAATTGACGGTAAGCACGTAAACCCTATGTCAATCAAAACAACACCGGGTATAGAATTAAGCGGAAAAAGTTTAGAAAAATTCAAGCAATTCAAGAAAGAAATCAAAACTTTAGGCATTAAACTCGATAGAGAAAAGGTAGCTGAGGTTGCAGTGTAAAAAGTCGTCATTGCGAACAAGCGAAAGCGTTGTTGCATGGCTCGGTTTTACCCCTCAATGTCATTCCCGCGTAGGCGGGAATCCATTATTCAATAAGTACAAACTATGAAGATTTAAATTATTTCACCTTTTCTAGATTCCCGCCTATGCGGGAATGACATATAACGTTATGCTCCCAATATTAAAAAAACTATATTACACATTTGCTAGAAGTAGCCGCATAATAATAACTTTAGCAATTATTGATCAGTTAACAAAATGGTGGTTTATCAATAATCTCAGATGGAAGCCGGGTTTAATGTTAAAAATCACTTCCTTTTTAGATATGGTTTATACATGGAATTACGGTATTAGCTTTGGTTTAATGCGGGAATATTATCAATATAGTAATTATGCTTTTATAATAACAAATACAATAATCGTTGCGTATTTATATTACTTGATGATGAGTTCAAAAACGATAGGAGGTTTTTCCGGTTATAGCTTTGTCATCGGAGGGGCTATCGGTAATATTATCGATAGATTTTTCAGAGGGGCAGTATTTGATTTTATTCATTTCCATTATCAAGATTATAGTTTTCCGGTATTTAATCTAGCAGACTGCTTTATTACGATAGGGGTAATCATCTTAATAGAAGATTATTATAGCAGTAAAAAAGTTGTTGAAGAAAAGGCTAAAGAGAATTATGATAAAGCACAAATTGAAGCTATGGCAGAAAAGATCCGTAATTTAGATCAAAGCGATAGCAATAAAATATAATTTTAATCCAAAAGGTGTATTAAGTGAAAAAAATCTTTTTATTATTTACCGTTTTAATAATGACTGCTGCGTGTAATAAAAAAATAAAAGAAACAGTAGGAATATCAACAGTCGGTCCTAACGAGTATCGTGTTCAGCGTACCAAAGCATTAGAAGTCCCACCGCATTATTATTTACCCGAGCCTAATACCGGTCAAACATCTTATGATGCGGTAAAAGGACAAGGTGAGTTTAATGAGGGTGAGCAAGCCTTAATGCAGGATATGAAATAGGTCTCAGTGTTATCCTGTTTCTCGTCATTGCGAGGAGACTTCGCTACGTGGCAATCCAGAAAAATAATTAAAAAATGCTATGCATTTTTACTGGATTGCTTCGTCAATTACTTCGTAATTTCCTCGCAATGACGATAGGTTCTCCTCCCTTTTCAATTACAAAATAATGACTTCTCATAAAAAACAAAAAATAGGGATTTTTGGGCTTGGTAAAACCGGTATATCGGTTTATGAAGAGCTGCAAAATAAATGCAATATAATTGTTTATGATGATCTAGAAGCAAATAGGAATATATTTGAAGAGCTGTTCGATAAAAGCCTCATTGTTTCTTTATCTGATCAAAGATGGCAGCAATTAGATAAAATAGTATTAAGTCCCGGTGTTCCTCTCACGCACGAAATATTGACGATTGCAAATAATTTTAATATTCCCGTCATTTCCGATATAGATTTATTATTTGAGAAATCTGCAAATTTAAACTTTATAGCCGTAACAGGTACAAACGGTAAAAGTACTACTACTGCCTTAATCAGTCATATCCTAAATAGTAACGGCTTAGATTACCCTATTTGCGGTAATATCGGTGTTCCGGCTTTAAAAGCTAAAAGCAGTAAGGAGGGGTATGTACTTGAACTCTCTTCATTTCAGCTAGATTTAGTAAAAACTTTCACGGCTAAAATAGCAGTTCTTCTTAATATAACCCCCGATCATTTGGATAGGCATAAGAATATGCAAGGTTATATTGCTGCGAAATCCAAAATTTTTGACCGAATGGGTAGTGATAATTGGGCAGTAATTAATATTGATAATGATTATTGCCGTGAGGTTTTTATAAAGTTGCAACAGGAGCAGCGTATTAATTTAATACCTTTTTCGGTTACTAAAATTCTTGCAAATGGCATCTCGGTAATTGATAATAAAATTATCGATAACTTCTTTGATAATAGTAGTTATGAATTACTGCCTAATAAAAACCTGCAAGGGGTTCATAATAGTGAAAACATAATCGCAAGTTATGCAGTTGCTAAAATAATCGGATTAGAACCGGTGCAAATAATTAAGAGTGTAAGTAATTTTCAAAGCTTACCGCATAGAATGCAATATGTCGGTAATATAAAAAATATAAATTTCTATAATGACAGCAAAGCAACAAATGCCATGGCTGCTATGCAATCAATTAAAGCTCTAGATAATATTTACTGGCTAGCCGGAGGAATAGCTAAAGAGGGCGGTATTGATGAAATAACACCTTATTTCAGTAATATTAAAAAGGCTTATTTTTATGGACAGGCTAAAGAAATGTTTGCAGAAACCGCTAAAAATATAGTAGATTTTGTAATATGCGATGATTTAAAACAAGCTTTTGAGTTTGCCTATAAAGATGCGTGCAGTGATGACGGAAAGCTAAAAAATATTCTGCTTGCTCCAAGTTGTAGTTCATATGATCAATTTAAAAATTTTGAAGAACGCGGCGAGTTGTTTGTAGAATTATGTAAGAGCCTGTCGGTAAATAAATATTAACAAGTAATTTAGTTCTTTTTTGCTGCAAATTATAAGATTTTTTTGAAATATGAATAACTATAATACAAATAATGAAATATCTAATAATTTTATAAATTTATGGTGGCGTAGTACCGACCGCCAAATAATAATTTCATTGGTGATTTTATTTGCCTTTAGTTTAATGTTAGTGACTACTGCAGGTTCGGCAGTAGCAAGTAGAATAGGGCTTGAGGAAAATTATTTTGCATCTAGGCAAGTATTTTATTTAGCTGCTGCTTCAGGGCTAATATTACTATTCTCATGCTTTAATAAGAAATGGTTAAAGCGTTTTGCCATATTAGGGTTTATAGCTAGTATAATTTTGCTGGTTGCAGTTAAGTTTTTCGGTTATGAGGTAAAAGGAGCGGTGCGGTGGATTAATATTCTAGGGCTGTCAATTCAGCCCTCAGAATTTGTTAAGCCGTTTTTTGCAGTTGTTACCGGCTGGATTTTATCGTTAAAATTTAACGATGATTTTCCAAGTTTTACGGTTTGCGTTATTCTTTATTCTATTGTTGCGTTGTTGTTAATCACTCAGCCGGATTTCGGTATGCTTGTGATGATTACGGCAGTTTTCGGTATCCAGCTGTTTATTGCAGGTATGCCGATATTTTGGATTGTGCTGGCAGGATTTTTAGGAATGATCGGGGTTACTGTAGCTTATTTCTGGTTACCGCACGTAACTCAAAGGATCAACTCGTTTTTAGACCCCGATAGTAGCGAGAATTATCAAGTTAGTAAGTCTCTTAGGGCGTTTGAGCATGGCGGTTTATATGGTCGAGGACCAGGCGAGGGGGCAGTAAAGCAGGTGTTACCCGATTCGCACACGGATTTTATTTTTGCGGTTGCAGGGGAAGAATTCGGGGCTATTATTTGCCTTATAGTTATAGGCTTATTTGCTTTTATAGTGTTAAGAAGCCTGATTAAACTAGTAAACGAGCAAGATAAATTTGTGCAGTTCGCAGCTAGCGGTATCATTGCTCAATTAGGCTTACAAACAATAATTAATATAGGGGTAACGCTGCATTTATTACCTACTAAAGGTATGACGCTTCCTTTTATTAGTTACGGCGGTTCTTCAACTCTTGCAATTGCAATAGCTATGGGGATGTTGCTTGGCTTTACAAGACACCGAACGCCATTAAATTCGTATAAAATTCATAATATAGAGATATGAAAAAAATAGTATTGGTAGCAGGCGGTACGGGAGGTCATTTTTTTCCGGCAGTAGCCTTAGGAGAAGAATTAACGAAGAGAGGATATGAAGTTCATTTTATTACTGATTTAAGATGTCAAAAATACATAAATCATAATATAAAACTAAATTTTCATGTTTTGGATTTGAAAAGATTTACTAATATTTTTTCATTTATACCTGAGCTATCTTTGGCTATTTTAAAAGCGGTTAAATTATTATTTAGTCTTAAGCCTGCAGCTATTATAGGATTCGGCGGCTACCCTGTTGTCGCATCAATGTTTGCGGCCATTTTGTTGAGAGTGCCTATTATTATCCACGAGCAAAATTCTTGTTTCGGTAAAGTTAATAGGTTTTTTGCTCCATTTGCAAAAAAAATTGCTATTTCTTATGAACATGTAAAAAACTTACCGAAATATACTAAAGATAAAATAGTAATTACCGGTGGGATGGTTAGAAAGGATATTAGGGTTCTTAGTTCTGTAAAGCGAATGTACTCACTGGACCCCGTGGACAAGCCACGGGGTGACAAGTTATCCAATATATTTATTTTTGGAGGTAGTCAGGGAGCTAAACTATTTTCCGAATTAATACCTGCAGCTATTGAGATTTTAATGCAAAAACAGCCGGAATTGAAATTACATATAACACAACAATCCGCATTAATTGATCAAATCAAGGTAAAAGAAATATATTCAAAGTTAAATATCACTTATGAGCTAGCCGAATTTTTTGAAGATATGCCGAATCGTTATCAAAATGCCGATTTAGTGATTTCAAGAGCAGGGGCTTCTACTATAGAAGAATTAACCTATATAGGTATGTCCTCAATTTTTATACCGCTACCGAGTGCTGCCGATAACCATCAATATTATAATGCAAAATTGCTAGAAGATGCGGAAGCAGGTTGGTGTTTGGAACAAAATAGTATTTCTGCCGCACAATTAGCAGATAAAATATTGGAGTTAATAAATGATCCTAAATTATTAAAACAAACTACTGAAAATTTATTAAAAAGGAAAAAAGAAGGTCATAAGTTGCTTAGTGATCTAATCGAAAAAGTAATTTAATGAAGTTAATGCATTTGATTCTTGCAAGTTAGCACATTATGTGAGATTAATTAACAATAAGAAAAGTTTTGGAATAATATATGTTTAGGAAAATTATAGTATTATTTTTAGGTATTTTTATACTATCGGGCTGCACTGACGGTTTTAGAGGTTATTTCCAGAAATCCGCAAATAATAGATTAGTTGATAGTAAAGGTTTTAAAGGCGGAAAAAGAAAGCCTTTATATAATAATAAATATATTACTTTAGCCAAAAGGAATATCGTAGAGGATAATCTTGACGATGAGCAAGAGGATGACGATTATGAAGCCGATAATATTTTAAGAGGGGAAAGAATCGATCCCGTAAAAAGAAACCGTGAAGTATATCTTAAAATGATTAAAAGAGATATAGCAAGACAAAAAGCTGAAATGAACGAGGATGATAGCGAAGCAACCCTAAGCAAAGCTAATAAGAAAATTAGAACGGACGATAGCGATAAGGAAAAAAAATTACAAGAAGAGCTAAACCAAATTAAGGCAATGCTAAGAGAGACTAAGCGTGATATCTCGAAAACTACTTGCCCGAATGCTGCAGTAAATCAAAATTACGCACCACCCGTTTCAAATTATGAACCCGCAAATTACCCACCGGCAAAAAGCAGTAAGCCATATAACAAAAATTCTAAGGTAAAGCAAAAATTTATCAGAGAAGATGATGATTATAGTAGCAATGCTTGCTCTATCTAATTTTCCTGATTTATTCGGCGTTGCCTGCGTGGATCGAAAAAACCCGCTCGGTGTCATACCGTGGCTTGTCCACGGTATCCAGAAAAACAACTAAAAATATCAATAATATTGATATTTTTAACTGGATCCCGTGAATAAATCTATAGTACCGGACAAAATTAGTTACTAAGTTGAAAGAGAGTAAAGTTTTTATCATAAAAAAAGATTTTATTAATCAAAGAATAAATCTTATTAGTAGATTTAGTCAAG
>DYDX01000036.1 GCA_020404425.1 Rickettsia endosymbiont of Pyrocoelia pectoralis | reverse complement strand
TTTGAAACTTTGTTTAAATAAACTTGCTAATAACATCAATTCTTATATTAAAAAAATCCTATTTTATGATAAAAGCTTTACTCTCTTTCAACTTATTTACTAAAACTGTCCGGTACTATGGATTTATTCACGGGATCCAGTTAAGCATATAAAAATTATTGATATTTTTCTGGACCCCGTGGTCAAGCCACGGGGCGACACCGAACGCTCTTTCGATTCACACGGGCAACACTGGGCAAGCCACGTATAATAAGAATTTACCCATGCTTAATTTTAGCCTGGGCGGCTGCGATTCTTGCTATAGGGATACGGTAAGGAGAACAGGAAACATAATCCAAATTCATCTTATGGAAAAATTCTATAGAAGCGGGATTGCCTGCATGCTCACCGCAAGCACCTAATTTTAAATCCGGGTTACTGCTTTTCCCTCGCTTTATGGAAAGCTCGATTAATTCTCCTACACCTTCTTCGTCAAGGGTAATAAACGGATCAGATTCAAAAATCTTTTCTTCTAAGTAATAAGGTAAGAAAGACGCAATGTCATCTCTTGAAATTCCGTAAGTAGTTTGCGTTAAATCATTCGTGCCGAAACTAAAATAATCAACTTCTTTAGCGATTTCTTTACTATTTAATGCTGCTCTTGGAAGCTCGATCATAGTACCGATAGTGAAAGAAAATTTATAATTATAGTCTTGCTCTAATTCTTCAATCACTTCGTAAATATCGATTTTTAGTTTTTTTAGTTCGTTAACGTTACTGATTAAAGGAATCATTAATTCTAAAGTAGATTCGATATGTTCTTTTTTATGCAGCTCAAAAATAGCCGTAAATATTGCTTCTACTTGCATTTGGTAAATCTCGGGGGAGCATATACCGAGGCGACAACCACGGTGACCGAGCATAGGATTCACCTCGTGCATAGCATGCAAGCGTTGATTAACCATCGATAAAGGTAAATTTAAACTAGTCGCCAAGTTTTTCTTATCCTCTTCCGTGGTAGGTAAGAACTCATGCAGCGGCGGGTCAAGCAGTCTAATATTTACCGGCTTGCCTTTCATTGCTCTAAACAAAGCCTTAAAGTCTTCAATTTGTAGCGGTAATAATTTTTGTACGGCAAGCTTTCGTCTTTCTATATCCGGAGCGATAATCATTTCCCTTACCAAAGGAATTTTATTTTTATCAAAGAACATATGCTCGCTGCGGCATAAGCCGATACCTTTAGCACCGAATTTTACTGATACCAAAGCATCATTAACCGTTTCGGCATTGGCACGAATTTTTAAATTACTCGTTTCATCTGCCCACCCTAATATTAATTTTGACTCTTCGCTAAAAGTAGGTTGTATTAACGGCATCTCTCCTAAAAAAACTTTTCCCGTACCGCCGTCAATCGTTATAATATCGCCTTGTTTAATAATTACGTCGCCTGCAGTCAGTGTTTGCTTTTTCTCGTCTATTGATAAATTATTAGTGCCGCAAACACAAGGCTTGCCCATACCTCTTGCTACGACCGCTGCATGGGATGTCATCCCGCCCCTGATAGTTAGAATGCCTGCGGAAACGTGCATACCGCTTATATCTTCAGGGCTAGTATCATGGCGTACTAAAATTACTTTATGGTGATGGGATAATTTTTCGGCATCATAAGGCGAGAATACGGCGATACCCGTTGCCGCACCCGGTGAAGCAGGTAGCCCTTCGGCAATAGAAACTAACCCTTTGCTGTAATCGATTCTTGTATGTAATAATTGATTTAACGATTCCGGATCGATTCTCATTAAGGCTTGTTCTTTGGAAATAAGATTTTCCTCTACCATCTGTACGGCAATTTTAATTGCAGCATTAGCGGTTCTCTTGGCATTACGTGTTTGGAGTATATATAGCTTATTATTCTCTATAGTAAACTCTATGTCCTGCATATCTAAATAATGCTTTTCAAGCTTTTTGGCAATTTGTGATAATTCCTCAAAAACTTTCGGCATCATAGCTTCCATAGAATTCGTCGTATTTGAATCCTTAGAAGCAATAGGTAAGGGGGTTCTAATACCTGCTACTATATCTTCGCCTTGGGCATTTATTAGAAATTCCCCGAAAAGCTCTTTTTCACCGGTTGAAGGAGATCTTGTAAAAGCTACGCCGGTTGCCGAATTTTTTCCTAGATTACCGAAAACCATAGCTTGAATATTAATAGCGGTACCGAAGCTTTCGGAAATATTATTAATTTTCCGGTAAATAACCGCTCTATTACTCATCCATGAATTTAATACGGCTTTAATTGCCGATTCAAGCTGCTCATAAGGATCGGTTATAAGCGGCTTTGCATATTTAACGTATAATTTTTTAAAATCTTCGATTATTTTTTCTAATAACTCGGCAGTAACATCGCTATCTTTATAAATATCGGCTTGAATTTTATGGTTCTCATAAATTTGCTCAAATAAATCGCTTGGGATAGATAATACGGTAGAGCCGTACATTTCTAGAAATCTTTTGTAACTATCAAGGGCAAATCGTTTATCGTTGCAAGAATGACCGAGAGCTGCACAAACTTCGTCATTCATTCCTAAATTAAGAATAGTATCCATCATACCCGGCATCGAAACGGTAGAGCCTGACCGTACCGATAATAATAAGGGGTTTTTGGTATCACCGAATATTTTGCCCGTAGTTATTTCAAGTTTTTTAATAGCTTCTTTTAGATCTGCTCTAAAATTTTTCGGAAAAGTACTGTTATGAGTGTAAAAATTTTTACAAAGATCGGTGGTAATGGTAAAACCGTCCGGTATAGGAAGCTTTAAATTAGACATCTCGGCAAGACCAGCGCCTTTGTTACCTAGTATATCTTTCATACTAGTATTTCCTTCGCTACCGTTACTACCAAAATAGTAAATTAATTTTTTCATAAGTAATATAAAAATGCTAATTAGTTTTTAGTTATAGTAAACTTAGTTGAATTTTATAACAAATACGATGAACAAAACCTAATAAATATAGGTGAGACGACGAATAACGAAGCACAAATTTCAAATCAGTTTAATATAATATAGTATTTGGAGCTTTAAAACCTATTTATACAGTATAAGGGGAATAGTAGCAACGTTAAATTAAGAATATGTAGAAATAAATAGCAAAAACTTATGTTTGTTAATAAATTTATTACTGCTTTGATAAATTTGGTTAACTAAACTTATTTTATTTATTTTTAAATATTATTGACTAATTTTAGAAAATTTACCATAATTTAAAACAGGTTGTGCAGTTGCGTAGCTATAGTTAATTTAACTATACTAGTTACGAGGAAAGTCCGGACTCTATAGAGATATGGTGCCGGTTAACGTCCGGCGGAGTAGAAATACTTTAGGGAAAGTGCCGCAGAAAATATACCGCCGAGATATATAAAACATATACTGCAGATATTTCAAGATGTGGTAGACAAAGCTCAATTTGGAAAAGAGCAAGGAGTCTGTAAGCCGAGGAGCGGAGCGTACTATAGTACGTGAGCACCGCAGATCTTATAAGACGACGTAGCCAATTTTTCAAATTCAGCGAGTATACTCGGTAAGGGTGAAAAGGTGTGGTAAGAGCACACCGGTAAGTTGGTAACAAATTACGCATGGTAAACCCCGCCAAGAGCAAGGTCAAATAGGCGCTACAGAACTTAATTTTTAAAGTTCCCGGGTATCTCTAACCGGTTTGTAGTGCGGGTAGATCGCTTGAGATAAATGGTAACATTTATTCTAGATAAATAACTGCAATGAGTTGATTTTCAGCTCATACAGAATCCGGCTTATAGACCTTTAATTTAAGTTTTATATGAGGTTTACTAAAATCTTGTATAAAGCTTAGGTTCTTTGGACATTTCTAATTGATTTTCTATTCTGAGTTATTTTTGAGCGAAAATTAATAAGATTTTTGAAGGAATAGTTATTCATATTTCAAAAAAATCTTATAATTTGCAGCAAAAAATAGCCGGAATTAAATCTTTTTAGAGATGTCCACAGAACCTAAAGTACAAACATTTAGCAATTTGATGAAAAAATTATATCATTATCCTATTTGTCCCCTTTCAAGACAAGCCCGCATATTTTTAAAAGAATTAGACATAGAATTTACTACTATTAAAGAAGATTATTGGCAATTTAATAAGGATTTTTTAAAAATAAATCCTGCCGGCACCCTTCCTGTTTTCGAAGAGCAATACGGGTTGTATGTAGTAGGTATTTATCCTTTTGTAGAATATTTTAATAGCAAATATCCAAATTTTAATTTTTTTGATGAGGACGTAGATATTTGTTGTGAAATTAGGCGGTTATTTTTTTGGTTTAACGATAAATTTTATCGTGAGGTTACTAAAATTATTATCGACGAAAAGGTGATAAGATCTATTGCCAGAATGAGTAGCCCGCGAACAGAATTTTTACGTGCCGCAAAGAATAACCTAAATTACCATCTAGAATATATGACTAGTCTACTTGAAAAAAGAAGTTATATCGTCTCAGATTCTTTAACGGTTGCAGATATTGCAGCTAGTTGCCACTTATCCGTTTTAGATTATTTCGGTGAAATTTATTGGGATAAATGGACGCTAATCAAACATTGGTATTCATTAATCAAATCAAGACCGTCTTTCAGATTATTATTACAAGATAGAATTCCGGGTTTTACTCCTCCTAGTTATTATGCGGATTTAGATTTTTAAGACTCGATGAACTTCAAAAATTGGCTACGTCGTTCTACAAGTTCGCAGGTAGCCACGTATTAAATATATGCTCCGCTCCGAAGGGCTTTGAACTCCTTGCTCTTTTTGAAGTTGTGTCGAAGTCTATCTAATGTTTTATTTGTGCTATATTTTGGTGACTCGCTCTGAAATTCATCTTGTCTGAAGCGATCGAGATTTAGCTGTTAATAATAATCAAGATGCGGTTAAAAATCTTGATTTTTCTTGCTCTTTATTTAAATTAACTAAAGGAATTCTTATTTTATTATTGACAGTAATATCATATAACTCTATTTAGTTAATTACTTAAAAAATAATTATGAGGTAGCTTATGCAACTTAATCTTAGTTCTTTTCCTTTAGCTAAACAAAGGATCCTTGAAGTATTTTTAGGCGTAGCTTTGCTTGCTATTTGTTCGCAAATAACAATACCGTTCAAACCTATTCCCGTTACGTTACAAACTATTGCAGTATTATTTATCGGACTCACTTATGATAAAATTACTGCTCCTTTGACAATGCTTTGTTACATTACTATAGGGGTTATGGGTGCGCCTGTTATGATGAATTATTCAGGAGGGCTTGCTAAGTTAACCGGACCGACTGCTGGATATTTAGCAGGTTTCTTAATTGCCGTTTATGTTATGGCGAGCTTAAAAAATAAAGCTTTTACTGCTAATAAATTTATAAATCAGTTTATTTTATGCTTAATCGGTAATGCTATAGTTACAGGACTTGGCTGGTTGTGGTTATCTAAATTCTTAGGGCTAAAAGAAGCATTTTATAGCGGAGTATTATTTTTCATTATACCGGGTATGATTAAGTCGTTGTTATTAGTTGGGCTTATTAATGTAGTAAAACCAAAATCCAAATATACTAGTTAAATTTTAAATTGTCATCCCGTGATTTATTCACGGGATCCAGTAAAACATATAAAAAATTTAGTTTTTTATATGTTTCATTGTATTAAATATTTTTTTCTGGATCTAGTTCCCAAGCCACGGTATGACAAAAAGTTACTGGATCCCCGCCTCCACGGGGATGACATCGAGTAGTTTTTCGAGCCATGCAATAAGAACTATAGTCGTTCGCAATCGCAATTTAAGAGCCATGCAATTAAAGTCTATAGATAGAATAAAATGACAAAAAGTGATTCAGCTAATATACAACTAAAACCTCAATTAATTCAAGGACTTGAAAAGGTAGCAACAGAATTACATTGCGGTAAAAATGACTTGCTTAATATAGCAGTAAACACTTTCCTTAAATAATTTGAAGATATTCAGCAATTAAGAACTGAATATGCTAAACGGCAATCTTTGTTAGCTAGTGAACAAAAAGATTTAGAAGAAGAATGGGAAGCAAATCAAGATCACGAAGAGTGGATTTAATAAATTTATAAAAAGTATATCATTCATAAAAAAATCAACAAAAATGCAAATGCCGCATTTTCCGGTACCGACCTGGAAAAATAATATTAAATGTGATCTTGAAAATATTACAAATCTTTTAAAAACTTTAGGTGATCCTCACTTACGGCTTCCTCCCGTAGTGCATATAGCAGGCACAAACGGTAAAGGCTCAAGTGCCGCTATGCTGAAAAGTATTTTTACGCTAGCCGGTTATAAAGTCCATTGCTATACTTCCCCTCATTTATTAGAGTTTAACGAAAGAATTGTAGTAGCGGGCGAAAAAATTGCAGATAATCAGTTATGGCAAGCTTGTGAACAGGTTAGGGTAGTAAGCGAGAAATTTGGCATTGAACCTAGCTTTTTTGAAGGGACAACCGTAGCTGCTTTTTTAGCATTTGCCGAAACTAAAGCCGATATACTAATATTAGAAACGGGAATGGGTGGTAGGTTAGACGCAACAAATATAGTACCGCATCCTTTAATTACCTTGATTACTCCTATTTCTTATGATCATATGCATATGCTAGGTAATACTCTGCCGTTAATAGCTCTTGAAAAAGCCGGTATTATGAAGCAGGGCATACCTTGCGTTATAAGTAGCCAAGTGCCGGAAGTTTACGAAACATTATTTGCCAAAGCGGAAGAGCTAGAAGTGCCGAGTTTTTGTTATGAATATGATTTTGGTATTAAAAAGACGGAAGAAGGTTTTATTTATTCGTCACGTAATTTTACTTATGAGTTTCCTACCCCCTTTTTACTTGGAGATCATCAACTAATAAATGCAGCAAGCGTTGTTGCTCTGATGAGTCTTATCAATAAGCAATTTAATATTAATAATGAGACTATTGCCAAAGGGCTGCAAAATACTGTCTGGTTTGCTAGAATTGAAAAAATTAACCCGCAAAAATATTCCAAATTGATAGGTGATAACGTACAAATTTGGGTAGATGGAGCTCATAATAATAGCGGAGCTCAAGTTTTAACGACTTGGATTCGGGATAATTTAAAATCACCTATATATTTAATACTAGGAATGACTAAAAATAGAGATGCCCAAGAGTTTTGTTCTTACTTCAAAAATTTGACAATTAAGGGTTACGGTGTTAAAGTCTTATCTGAAGCATCAAGCTATAACGCAGAAACGATAAAATTAGAAGCTAGTAAAACAGGAATAGATTTCACGGATAGCGATAGTCTTGAAGAAGCAATTATAGATATAAAAAGAATAAACGGTGATAATAAAGCAAATATAATAATAACCGGATCGCTTTTGTTAGCTGCCGATTTTTATAAATTATTACGTTAAGCGTCATTGCGAGTGACTGTAAGGAGTGCGGCAATCCAGTTAAAAAATTCTGATTCACAGAATTTTTTTATTATTTTTTCTAGATTGCCACGTCGCTTCGCTCCTCGCAATGACAATAAACCCCATACAGGAGAAAATAACATGACCTATTGTGAAAAATCTAATCAAAAATCATATCCTTTTAAACTGCCGGAACTACCTTACGATAAAGAAAGTTTTAAACCGCATTTTACCGCAGAGACTTTTGATTATCATCACGGCAAGCACCATAACGCTTATGTACAAAATTTGAATAAATTGTTAGAAGATAAAGAAGAGCTGCAAAAAAAAGATTTAGAAGAAATAATAGAATGGTCTTCACAAAATCAAAATATTGGAATTTTTAATAATGCTGCCCAAGTATGGAATCATACGTTTTTCTGGCACTCGATAAAGCCGAGTGGCGGCGGAAAGCCAAGCGGTAAAATATTAGAGCAAATTAATAAAGATTTCGGTAGTTTTGAAGAGTTTTGCACGCAGTTTAAAACAGACGCCGTAGGGCAGTTCGGTAGCGGTTGGGCTTGGCTTGTATATCACGATAATAGATTACAGATCGTAAAAACTGCAAATGCCGGCACACCTATCGCAAACGGTATGAAACCGCTGCTTGCTTGTGATGTTTGGGAACATGCTTATTATATTGATTATCGTAATAAACGCCCTGATTATGTTGACATTTTCATTAAGCATATGATTAATTGGGAATTTGTAGAAAGTAACTTAACAAAGTAAATTTATGGATTTAGAGGATATTAAAAAGGCTCAAGAGAACCCTGTAGAATATATTACTTTTAGCGGTGGCGGAGCTAAAGGAGGAATATATTCGGGTGTTTATGAAGCAGCAAAACAAGCCGGTATATTAAATAACGTCAAAGCCGTTGCCGGTTCATCCGCAGGTGCTATTACTGCGGCCGTCGTAGCACTCGGTACATCTCCTGAGCGATTTGAAGAAATTTCTAAAAATACAAATTTGCAGGACTTGCTAGGAAAAAAAGGCTTTTCTGCCGGTATAGTATATTTAAATAAAGACGGTAAACCTTTATATAATTTATTAGATTTAGTTATTAAGGAAAATATAGGAAGCTTTTTACAAAGATCGGATATTGTAAACGTTAAAAATGATGAAGCTCTAGATGAATTAAGAAAAAGATATCAAGAAAACGGAAAAATATATTTTAAGGATATAGCATTACTACGAAAGTATGATCCTGTAAAATATAAAGATTTAGTAGTCACGGCAACCGAGCAAGAAACGGGAGAGTTAACAATTTTCAGTAGCCTTGATACTCCGGATGTTGAGATTGCCTTAGCATGCCGTGCTTCTGCTTCTATTCCGCTTGTTTTTGAACCGGTAGAAATTAACGGTAAAAAATATGTTGACGGGGGATATTTGGATAATATACCGACAAAATATTTCAAGGATAATGAGCCAGAATTTGAGGTAAAAGAAGTAACTGAGGATATGGACGAGATTACTTTGGCTAAAAAGCAAGGTAGGAGTCTTACTATGGCTTTTGGAAGCGGTATGAATGCTGATGCTAATATCGCTATATATAGTGCTAAGAAGTTTGAATCCCCTAGCGAACTTGTAAAGTTTTTGGCTGATATATTGTTAAAAATGCTTGCAAGAGTAGGAGGAAAATTTAAATATACCGAGACTTTAAAGGAAACTAACGAGCAGTTGCGTGAAAATGCTTTAAATACTGTCGTGTTGGATACTAAGGGAATAGATACTTTGGATTTCAAAGATGCCCAAAAATATGCAGATTACATGCATATTAAAGGATATTGTCAGACTAGGGAATATTTAAATAATCACGAGCTTGGTAAAGAGGCAGATAAAACCTTTGAATATCAAAACTTTCTGCTTAATGTCTATGAGGTTTACGATAATAAAAATTTAAATAAAGCTTTTGGCACTAAACTATTAGAAATGTTTATGCTTTCAAAGGAAAAAAATAACTCTAAATGGCAAGACGGTATTATAGAAAATCACAACGATAAAGCAAAAATGCTATTATCATTTTGTAAAACCGGAGCGTTAACTGAAAAAAATCTACCTCAGCTTCTTAAAGAATATGTAATAATTGCTGCAACTAGCCGTAACGGTACGTTGAAAGATAATACAAAGTCTTTAGAAGCTTTGCTTTATACATTAAATGATCCTAGTACTCCTAATAAAGTAAAGGAAAGTTTTATAGATGCATTGGCTATAGATAAAAGCAAAGATGTAAGGTTTGATAAAACTAAAATTTATGATGAAAATGTTGCTAAATTTAAATTTACTAAAGAAGATGTAAAATCATTTATTAATTTAAATAAAAATGCTGCGGTAAAAATTCAGAATAAACATGGGGTTTCTACTTCCTCGGGGCAAACAAGATAGTTTTATTAAATATTTTTTCTGGATCTAGTTTCCAAGGCACGGTATCATCGAGCGGGTTTTTCGATCAACAACATCTTCGCAGGAACGACATAGAAGATTTCTTAAAAGTCGTTTGGTATTATGAAAATTCCACAGAACCTAGTAATTCATATTCGCATGAGCTATTAGGTGAGAAGTTTTTTAATAATTCTACGATTTTAGGAAATTCATACATATCAGCTATATTTAAAGCCGTTAAGCCATATTTATTTTCAATATCGATTAGATTTGGATTTTTTTTGAACAAAGCAGTAACTACTTGCTCGTTGTTTTTCGCAGCAGCCCAGTGTAATGCCGTCCCTCCGTCTTCATCCTTTTCAATTAATTCTTTAGCATTCATGTGGGTGATTAGTTTTACGGCATTTACCGTATTATCCATCTTAATTGCTGAAATCAGCTGTTTAAATTTTGAATTTTCATTAGTAACTTTATTTGATAATTCAGCTATATTTTCTTTATTGCTATCAGTTTTCGTTATGATGGTTTTTGCCTTCAGCCCTAATTTATCTTCAATCAATTTTACTATATTCTGATTCCTATATATATCGCTATATCTTGTATTATTTGCTATATCTAAAGCTATATTAATACATTCTTGAGATAGCGTAATATTTTCTTTAATGATTTTATTTAATACCATAGCAATTACTCGTTCGTTATCCGAAGTAATTGATCTATGTAGATTGACTATAATATAAAATTGAGAGCTTGTATTATTTAGTAATATCTCAATTACTCGTTCATGCTCATTAGAAGAAGTATAAAATGCAGAATTAGAAATTGCTAAAGATAAAGCCGTAACGTCAAGATAATCAGGGGGGTTTTGAGTCATTGCATTTAGCAACAGTTTGATTATTTTTGCATCTCCCCCATATTTGGCTGAAAAATGTAGAGGAGTCCAACCGCCATTATCAACTTTATTAGCTAAATTGGGATTCAATTTTAACAATATTTCAACTGTTTTCTTACATCCGCACTCAGCTGCTATATGTAATGCAGTGCGACCGTGTTTGTAATCTGTAGCTTCAATCAAATTTGAATTCTTTTGTAAGATATATTCAATTATCTTATATGATTTTTCATTTTTAGCTGCGTGATGCAGTGGAGTTTCGCCATTTTCATCTCTTGTATTTATTAAGTTCGGACTTAAATATAATAATATTTCAGCTATTTCAGTATAACCGAAATAGGCTGCCACATGTAAAACACTACCGTCTAATCGGGAAATTTTATTTATTGTTTCTGTATTTAATTTTTTTAATAAAGTTTGAGTTTCATTTTTCCATCCCCTGCTAACTATCCAATGCAAGGGCGTTCTACCGTGTTTATCCGGTATACTCAATTCCTAGGAACTCATTTGATCTATCAGTTTTGCCGCAATTGTTCTTGATATTTGAGGAAAATTTGTTAAATGAGCATATGATAATTGTTTCCAAAGTTCATTTTTCTTATTAGTTTGGAAGGTTATCATACAGATACCGGAATCGTTATTTCGAGGAGCGAAAGACTTTGCTTGGGTGGATCGTTTTTATCCCTGTCATCCCGTGGCTTGGGAACTAGATACAGTAATTAAAAAGCACAAATGCAGCAAGTTTTTACAATTAAAGCTCGATTTATCTCGCTTTATGCTGGATCCCGTGGACAAGCCACGGGATGACAGGGATAAAAACGATCCACGCCTCAATTATTACTCTGTTTTTTCAGCATCGGCAGTATTTCCGGATTTTAGTGCTTCTTCTTGTAGCTGCTGCTGTTTATACTCTTCGGCTTTTTCTTCTATATAGTTAAAAAAGAAATAACAAAAAGTTAAAAAGCTAGTCAGGATGATGGCAAATGTTATTAGAATTAATTTAAGCTCTTTCCTTGAGTTTTCAGCTTTTATACGCTTTTCTTCTTCGGTAAGCTCATATTCTGATTCTGACACTAAAATTTGTTCTTCTTCTTTGTTTTCCATAATTTAACTCTTAAAAATAATTAGTTCTGTTAGTAATGACGGAGTTCAAACATCATCTAATTAAAATACAAACTATAAAAATATTAGGAAGAAGTCAAGAATTTAAATTACTAGTTATAATTTTAATTATATAAAAGTATAAATTATTATAGATTTTACCCCTATCATCCCGTGATTTATTTTATAGAACCGGACAATTTTTACAAAGAACACGCTTTCACCCCTGCGAAAGCGGGAATCCACTAACATAAAGTTTTTTTCGCATCTTTGACTTCAATAACATAACTTATTGAGACTCTCATTTTTCATTGATTCAATTGTCCTTGCATTTAGTTCAATTCAATTATATACATAATTTAAATTCTAAAGTATACAAGAATCTAAATAAC
>DYDX01000035.1 GCA_020404425.1 Rickettsia endosymbiont of Pyrocoelia pectoralis | reverse complement strand
TTTAAGTTAGTTTTTTTGGCTCTACAAAATGCTCAAAAAAAATGGTCCATGCCCATCAGAGATTGGAAATTAGCTTTAAATCAATTCGCTATTTTATTTAACGATTGAGAATATACTTACACAGACTTTATGACATACTCCTCTAATTAGGTCTAGTCTACATTCGTTAAAGGTTCTAATAATGTACCATGTCTCTCGCCAGTCTTTTCAAGGGCTTTGGGGCTTATAAACTTTCGTCATAGGTTTCAGATGTTCTAAATTTTGTAAAATTGTAAATCTTATATAGTTCTAATAATTTACCGCTATACTTTTTTGATATCATCAACTATAGGTTCATATAGTTTATTTCTTTTAGTATTTTACTAAAGCATAACCTATTAGAGCCAAGCTATCCGCTTCGTTATCGTCAATCGGATCAAATCCTTTCTTCTTAATAGCATCTATTACTGCATATGTTTCTTAATAGTGCCGACCGGTATACCTAAATAGCTTCTTTCTGTCCTCTATTTAAATTTCTCTGTTCCTTTTCGTATCCTAGCATAATTTCTTTACAAAACATTAAATTGTAAAGAAACTATATTAGTCTATATAAAAGTCAACAGGAATTTTTACTTTAGATTAAATTAGGTTGGTGAAATGCCCAAGCTTAAGGACACTTCATTAACTATATTAAACGAAATTATAATATATCGCAAGTATGATTTGTCGCTTTGCAAACGTGAACGATAAGCGATAATATTTGTTTTGAAGTTTTACTTAAAGCTTTTCCTGTACAAAAGGTAAGCTCCCGCCATTCAGGAGGCACGAAATTACTTACTATATTATAGAAGATCGTGTCGCTAGAATTATTTTGAGCAGAAACGGCTAAAGGAGGTGCAACTATTTCTTGCATATTACCTCTCTCACAAACCCAGTAAACAAGAGGGATTTTATATAAAAATTAATATTAAAAATTAGACTTTTTGGAGCATATTAGATTTTGAGAAAAGTGCGGAAAGACTTGAAAGCCCAAAGATATTTGGTGGAGCCAGGGGGAATCGAACCCCCGACCTTTTGAATGCCATTCAAACGCTCTACCAACTGAGCTATGACCCCAATACTGAATTAACTGTTTTATACTATAATAATAAGATTAAATCTATATAAATTTTAAAGAATTTACTTACATAGACGGTTTTTCCGTCATTGCGATGAGTTGCATTAGCAACGACACTTACAATTTTTTATCGTTGTTGCATGAGTCAAAAAACCTATTCAATGTTATTCCCGCACAGGCGGGAATCCAGTAAAACATATAAAAAATTTAGTTTTTTATATGTTTATTTTATCAATAATACAATTTTTGTATTGATATTAGGCTATTTTTTCTGGATTCCCGCCTACGCGGGAATGACATAAAACAAAACTGTCCAGTACTATATAAAAAATAAAGTGCACAGAACCTAGCCGTTTAACCCTTATCTTTCAATAACTTAAGATCTCTTGCAGTGATTATTTTATCTATCATTCCGAATTTCTTTGCTTCTTCGGGTGACATGAAATTATCACGCTCCATGCTTTTCTCGATATGCTTTATATCTTGACCGGTATGTTTACTATATAGCCCGTTAACTAACCTTTTGATTTTCATAGTTTCTTGAGCATGAATTTCTATATCGGTAGCCTGACCTCTATATCCCCCTGACGGTTGATGTATCATAATACGGCTATGAGGTAAACTATAACGCATCCCTTTTTCGCCACCGCAAAGTAAAGTTGCACCCATAGAACAAGCTTGACCGATACAAAGCGTTGCTACTTTAGGCTTTATATATTGCATAGTATCATAAATAGCAAGTCCGGAGGTTACGACTCCCCCAGGTGAATTTATATACATATATATATCTTTTTCAGGATTTTCTGCTTCTAAAAATAATAGCTGGGCAACAATTAAATTTGCCATATAGTCTTCAACTTGACCGCATACAAAAATTATACGTTCTTTCAATAACCTTGAATATATATCATAAGCACGCTCACCACGTGCGGTTTGTTCAATTACTATAGGTACGTATGACATTAATATTTTTCCTTAATATTTTTATTTGCTCTAATGTCATCCCGTGATTTATTCACGGGACCCAGTTAAAAATATCAATAACATTGATATTTTTAGTTGTTTTTCTGGATACCGTGGACAAGCCACGGTATGACATCGAGAACGCTTTCCGATCCATGCAACAACGCCGACTTGTCTGACACCGAATGCATTAATGACGTTATAGATTACTTCTTCTCTTCTAAAGCGTTAGCAAGTAGATCACCCATATTTGTGGTATTATCGCTAGAACCATACTCTTTAAGAGCTTTTTGACGTTCTGCTATTTTATAAGCCTTAATCGATAACATTACTCTATTGGTTGATTTCTCAATAGAAGCAACTTTTGCCTCTATTTCTTCGTCTACTTTAAAAGCTTCCGGTTTTTGCTCTTCTCTTTCGTCCGATAACTCGGATTTTTTAACAAAACCTACTGCTTTATCATTTATTACTACTTCTAACCCGTCATCCTTAATTGCAGTTACGATAGCTTTAACTATTGTTCCTTTCTTATATTCGTCGGCAATTCCTTGATACGGATTCGGTGTTAATTGTTTGATACCTAGGCTAACCTGTTCTTTTTCAATATTAATTGTTAAAACTTTGCATTCTACTTCATCACCTTTTTTATAGGTTTTAATTAGCTCGCTACCGTTATCTTCCCAACTAATATCCGCTTCATGTATCATACCGTCCATATTATCGCTAAGTGTAACGAAAATACCGAAATCCGTTATATTACGGATCGGAGCTTTAAGAATTGTGCCGACAGGATTATTTTCGGCAAATTTTATTAATGGATTTTCTTGACATTGTTTAATACTTAGAGAAACACGGTGTTTTTCAGTATCAACTTCTAAAACTACAAACTCTACTTCTTGACCTATAGTAAGTGTTTTTCTAGGGTTTTGGTTAGATTTCAGCCAACTGATTTCGCTTGAATGCACAAGCCCCTCAAGACCGTCTTTTAACTCGATAAATACACCGTAATCGGCAAAATTTGTAACTTTACCGGTCATTTTCTTACCTACCGGGAATTCTTCTTTGATTTTTTCCCATGGGTTATAGTCAAGTTGTTTCATACCAAGAGATATTCTTTTGGTCTCTTCGTTAAACTTAATGACCATTACTTTAACTTTCTGATTAAACTCTAACACTTCCGAAGGATGGTTTACCCTACCCCAAGAAATATCGGTTAAGTGTAATAACCCGTCAACGCTACCAAGATCAATAAACGCACCGTAATCGGTAATATTCTTTACTGTTCCTTCTAAAATCATTCCTTCTTTAATTTTAGACAGCATCTCGTCTCTAGCTTCGGAACGTGATTCTTCTAATATGGCTCTTCTTGAAACAACTATATTACCAAGCTTTTTATCCATACTTAAAATTTTAAACGGTTGCTTGATATTCATTATAGAAGTTGGATCTTTAATAGGTCTAACGTCGACTTGACTTCCCGGTAAGAAAGCTACTACTCCCGATAAATCAACAGTAAATCCGCCTTTAACACGACCAAATATTGTGCCGTCGACGAATTCGCCTTTACTGCACATAATTTCGAGTTGACCCCATAATTCTTCTTTAACGGCCTTTTCACGGCTTAATATAGTTCTACCGTTACGTCCTTCAACTTTCTCAATATAAACATCTACTACATCACCGACTTCAGGAAGCTTGTGACTTGGAGATAATAAAAATTCCTCTTTAGGTATTCTTCCTTCATTTTTTAATCCGACATCAACAACAATTACGTTGCCGACTCCGACTACTTGCCCTTTTACTACCGTACCTGCTTTTATATGATTTGTATCAACCGTTTCAAGCATCTTTGAAAAGTCACCTTCAAAATCGTGATTAATTGATGCAAGTTGCGGAACGAATCTTTGTTTTAATATTTTTGCCATATTTTTCTGTAAATCATTTAGTTAAAGTGCCGAACTAAAAAGTATTTTTAAAAGTTAATAAAATTGAATAAAATAACTTAGCACTTTGAAAGCAATACTCTCAAGCTATTTTATTCCTTAATAATATATTGCGTTACTTTTTTTACGACTTCTATGGGTGAAAATTCGGAAGTATCTATAATTAAAGCATCCGGAGCAGGTAATAACGGAGCGGCAGCTCTTTCTTTATCCCTTTTATCACGCATAATTATTTGCCGTAAAATCTCATCAAGCATACATTGTTTTCCTTTTGCCTGCAACTGTTTATATCGCCTTTCAGCCCTAACTTCAGCTTTAGCGGTTATAAATATTTTCAAATCAGCCTCGGGAGCGACCACCGTTCCGATATCCCTACCCTCCATAATTATTCTAGGGGTAGTGTTAATTAGGTTAATTAAATATTCATTTAAGTTATCTCTAACCTCTTGTATTACGGCAATTTGCGAGGCAATATTTCCTATATTTTCATCTTCTAAATCAAGTTCGTTTATAATATCTAATTTTTTAGACAGAGAAATTATTGCTTGCGTATCGGTAGGATCTATTTTTTGCCGAATACAATTAAAGGCAAGATGCCTATATACTAGACTTGACTGAAAATATTTAAGAGAGAATTTTTCGGCAAGCATTAAGCCGATAGTACCTTTGCCCGAGCCGGCAGGTCCGTCAAGAGCAATAGTAAAATTATTAGAGAGGTTTAAAGCCTTAGATTTTAAATCCGTCATGTGGGAAATTATAATTTTAATAGTAAATATTATAAATAATGCAAATAAAGCTTGAAATCTAGAACATTATGCAATAAATATAAGATTTAAAAAAATACTAGGGTGATTAGCTCAGTTGGTTAGAGCATTACGTTGACATCGTAAAGGTCGGTGGTTCGAGTCCACTATCACCCACCAAAACTTTTCTTCTTTCCTAAAATTTCCTCAAGCTTCATATATTACAAATGTTTATTGATAAAAAGTTATTTATTTACTAGTATCTATATTTTACAAACGATATTAATAATATATGTTGCTCCCCGGAATCGCCTTGACAATAATAGCTCTTTTAGGGCAGTTATCTGCCGTTTTATTGCATGGCAGAACTAGAATTGTCGCTAATATAACTATATTACTCTCAATATTCTCAATTTTTTATATCTCACAATATTCCATTCAATGGTACAATATTGCTACTAACATGAATATCGGCATTGCTACAATAACGATATTTATATTTACCGTTATTTCTATAGTAATGTATCGTGATTATACGATGCTTGCCGGCGAGGAGTTAAAATTTGAGTTTATCACCTTATTATTATTATCGACGGTCGGTATTTTTATTACGATCCAAGCTCAAAATTTTCTTCTATTATTTTGCGGAATGGAGCTTACTGCCCTAACCTCTTATGCTCTTGCGGGGTTTAAATTAAGTGACGTCAAATCATCGGAAGGAGCTTTAAAATATTTTATCCTAGGAAGTTTGGTCAGCTGCTTATCGTTATTCGGTATTTCTTTTATATACGGCTTTGGCGGAAGTTTAGAATTTTCCGATATTTTGGCTAAATTAAATGATCATTCTACGGCTAATTTAGGCTTAATAATCGGTGTTGTATTATTCTTAAGCAGTATTTTCTTTAAGCTCTCGGCAGCTCCGTTACATTTTTGGGCACCTGACATATATGAAGGTTCGCCCGTAACTTCCGTTACTTATTTTACCGGTGCTTCAAAAATCGGTATGGTTATCGTTTTAATAAATATCACCACGTTAATCATAGGCGATTATTACCCTATTAATTATAATCTAATCAAGATAATCGCTATATTATCCATGATATTCGGAGCTTTAGGTGCAATTCGTCAAACTTCTTTAAAGAGGTTAATGGCATATAGTACTATTTTGAATATAGGTTATGTATTAATAGGGGTTTTGCTACAGACGCCGGAAGGATATTCGTCAGCTCAGCTTTATATGTTAATATATGCCGTAGGTAGCGTAGGGTTTTTTGGTTGCTTAATTATGTTACTCGGTAAAGATGTAGATAATGCTAATTTCGATAATATACAAGGAATTGCAGACGACCATAAAACAATAGCAATCGGAATAAGTATAATTATGTTCTCAATGATCGGTATTCCTCCGCTTGCCGGTTTCCTAGGGAAATATTATCTCTTTTACCAAGCAATTAATCAAGGTGAGTTTTTACTAGCCTATCTTGGCATCTTCACTAGCGTAATTGCAGCTTTTTACTATCTTAAAGTAATTAAAGCTATGTATTTTGCCGAAAAAGCCCAAACAGCTAAGCTCTCTACTCCATACGGGTTACTAATAATTAATTTCATAACTGTCGGGTTTTTACTTTTCGGCTCATTTATTATTTCGTTTTAGGGGCGTTGCCTGTGTAAATAGGCATTGTTGCATGGATCGAAAAAACCCGCTCGGTGTCATACCGTGGCTTGTCCACGGTATCCAGTAAAAAATATTCAATAAAATAAACATGTAAAAATAAATTTTTATATGTTTTTCTGGATCCCGTGAATAAATCACGGGATGACAGTGGGAAAACCGAGCCATGCAACAACGCCGAATAAATCACGGGATAACAGCAGTGTAAATGACTCACACAACAAACACATTTTAAAATGCAAATTAATAATTACAAATTATTTGTTTTTGATGAGTTGGATAGTACCAACTCTGAGGCTATTAGAATTGCTCAAAGTCAAAAACCTAATATAAACTGTGCTGTGCTTGCTAAATCCCAAACAAGGGGACGAGGCAGAAGCGGTAAAAGCTGGCAATCTAGCACAGGTAATTTACATGCTAGCTTACTTATTAAACCAAACAAAGAGCTGGAATTACTACCGCAATTATCGTTTGTTACGGCACTTGCCGTTTATGATAGTATAGAATCGTCATTGCAAGAAAAAACTGCAAGTTTCGACGAGGTATCCATGCAACAACACCTACGCAGGAATGACAGAATACAGCTAAATTCACAAAGCTTCAGGCAAGATGAATTTAAGGCTGAGCCTGCGGAGCGTATAAAAATACGTGAGCACAGGCGAATGTCGCAAAATTCGCTTGCATCAAGTTTTGTGAATGACGCTGTACGGCTCAAGTGGCCGAATGATGTATTAATCAACGGCAAGAAAATCTCCGGTATACTTCTTGAATCCGTTAAGGTGGATGATGATTACTACCTCATTATCGGTATCGGGATTAATATCACTTACCACCCTGAAAATATCGACCAACCTACTACTAGCCTATCTGCTGCAAACCTACCTATTACAGAGCCGCAAGTTTTACTTGAGATACTGATAGATAATTTTGAGAAATATTATCAAATTTGGAAAAAAGAAGGCTTTGCTTCTATTAGAAAAAAATGGCTGCAACACGCTTATAAGTTACATAAAAATATCAGCGTTAAATATCAAAATGAGATTATACACGGTATTTTTAAAGATATCGATTCTACCGGTAAAATAATATTACAACTACCTTCAAACAAAATACTATCTCTTTCCACTGCGGAACTTTCCTTTTAGCAAAAATATTACTAAATTTAAATTGTTAATTTAATTATTGTTAACTAACTTGAGATGGTGTCTGGGTGGATCGAGAAAGGCTTCAATGTCTGCTCTGTCATCCCGTGGTGGTCTTGTTGCAAGGATCGAAAAACGCCCTCGGTGTCATACCGTGGCTTGTCCACGGTATCCAGTAAAAAATATTCAATAAAATGAAACATATAAAAAACTAAATTTTTTATATGTTTAACTGGATCCCGTGAATAAATCACGGGATGACAGAGGTAAAAATTATCCACGCAACAACGCCTCCTCGCAATGACGAGGCAGGATTCACGCAGGCAACACTGCCACAAAATGAGGTAATATATGACCCAAAGCGACGACTCTTTAAATTTTGTTTCAAAAGCGTTTTTAGAAAATGCATATAAACAATTGAACGAATTTAAAAACCTTTCTTGTGACGACATCCGTATATTAATGAAAGGCTTTTTCAAAACTGAAAAAGCTTTTAAATGTTCATTATTTATCGGTAATAACCAAGCCTTCGAAGGATTAATAGAGTTATATGACGAAGCAATAAGAAAAATACCCAATTATGAACTTCAGACTACAAATATAACGCAACTTAGAGATATTATGGTTTTGGTTGGTAGAGGACTTGAAGATAAAAAATGTGTAGCTACTTCTTTATTATCAGATGATGAAAAATTTTTAGCACCAAGCGTTATTGCTCAAGTAAAGGCGATTAAAATTTGTCAAAGTAAAAATAGCAAAAATCCTTTTGTGGTTAACGAGGATAAAATTATAGATAATTTTAATCAAACTCTTAATAATATTTCGTTCATATATCCCCCAGACTATTCTGACCCTGCACCATCAATTCCATTAAATAAGCAAGACGGGATAGATCAAAATATTATTGAGTTAATAGGAATATAAAATATGACAAAGAAACCTGCTCCTCCACCAATTGAAAATGTATTTATGACGTCTGAATATTTATGCAAAGAAGGAATAAAGCTTTATCAAGAGGCTATAAATATAGAATTTAAAGAAAAGAAAGAGAGAGAAGATTTTAATAAAGTAAAAACAATCTATATAGATGCTATATTGTATTTTCAAGGTGCCATGCTTTTAGGAAGTGAGGAAGCTAGTGCATATTTATCAGAGTTCTATAGTGGAAATCATCTTAAAATTAATGATAAAGAACTAAGTAATTTAATAAAAACTATAGCTAATATAAGTAAGTTTTTGCATTATTCTAAGTTAACAAATTCTGTATGTCTAAAAAATTTTGGGATAGAAAATTATTCTGAATATGAAGATTTAGCTATAATAGAAAGCGGTTATATGAAAGCAATACAAACTGAGTGGCATAAAGTTCCTACCCCTAAATGCTTAGTTCTTAGCAATTTAAAATCAATAATAAAAGATTTTAATTTGGAAATACCAAATGAATACCAACTAATTATCGACGAAAGTATATTCGAGTGTAAAAAAGAAATAGAAGAGTTTACTGTATTAGATAATAAGCAATTATCTCAGTCGCCTTGTAATGACGATTTCCAAGTAAAACAAACAGATGACTCTAATATACTAGGCAATGCAGCATTATGTATAATCTCTTAAAAAAGGAATAAAATTAATGATGAAAAATAAAAAAAAAGAATTAACTATATTACCAAGTTCTTATGATATGCTGCAAGATGCAATAGGAGATTACTGTCAAAATATAGAAATGCCTCTTACAAATTCAGGAAGTAATATACTAATAATAACAGACGATAATATAAATATTGTAGTTAAGCTGCACCAAAAGCTAAAAGAAGCTTTGGTTTGTGGTCAAGGAGATGCAGCTTATTATTTAGCTCAGTTTCATTATAACGGTTGGTTAGTAGAAAAAAGTTCTATTAAAGGTGATTTTATTCTGGAAATAGGAAAAAAACTTGACTCTATTAAATGTACAAATACCTCTTATAAAAGCGAAAGTTTCTTATCAAAAGAATGTAAAAAGCTAGCAACGGCTTGTGCTAATTCCATTTCAAATACTAAAATTATATACCTAATGGGTATTAATGATGTTATGAAAAGTAACGCTGAATTTGCTTTTAATAAACATTTAGAAAATACTACTTTAAAAGATATACTCTATATTCCGGAATCGGCATTTTCGCCTACCTCTACTGTTTCTGCACCATTACCAAATATTAATATTAACAAATATCCTACTGAAAACCAAGACACTTACAGCGAAATAAAACGCTCGGTTAGTCATGCCCCATCGAACTCTATAATTATTGATGAACAAACTCCAATACTTGGTCAGGACAAGTACCCCCATGATGATAGCGGATGTACTTGTTTAATGATGTAATAATTTTTACTAGGATATATTTTGAAAACCGTACAGATAAATAATACAGAAATTTATAATTTATTGCCTGAAAATCAACTACTTACGGAAGGTTTAAGGCAATATAAATTATTCTTTGCTTTTCAAAATCGTTGGTCTAGTTATACTAGAAAAGCAGTTAATTTATTATTTGAGTCGGCAATAGAAAACCTAACTTGTGCTATGTTGCTTGGTGAAGAAGAGGCAGTACTGCCTCTTGCACGGCTTTATTATAACGGCACGATTTACGGTATCTTAGAGGATTTAGTTTTTGGGGATTATATTATTTTGATAGGTCAACAACTCGGATATAAATCATGCCAAAATATTCCTTTAAGAATAATCAAAAACACTAAATATTTTGAGAAGCAATTAGACGATTTAGCTATTATGATTACTTATAATATGCTGTTTTATTACGCTAATTTTAAGTTTATAAGTGATCATATTAAAAAAAAATCATTCAGGATTGTAATAAGCAACTCAATAAACAATGGCATTTTTGTAATTATAGTTACGAGAAAAGCGAAGAGCAGCCGGTGCTAATCACGTTTGAAATGCTTGATGAACCGAAAGATTCCATAACCCAAGAAGTTCCGATAGTAGGCGACGATAAATGTTTGATATCTTGAAAGGCTTTTAATTGTCATCACGCTACTCCTGTCATCCCGTGGCGGTCTTGTTGCGTGGATCGAGAAACCCGTTTGGTGTCATACCGTGGCTTGTCCATGGTATCCAGAAAAAAATATTTAATAAAATGAAACATATAAAAAACTAAATTTTTTATATGTTTTACTGGATCCCGTGAATAAATCACGGGATGACAGCGGAGAAACTGATCAACGCAGGCATGCTTCCACGAAAATTACATTTCCTACCCAAATAGTAAAAAATTCTACCAAATATTTTAAAAAACATCCTTATTCATTGCTTTACTAAATTTTATTCATATATAATTGAAGTTAATATAAACTATAAGTCATGGGTATGAAAAATATTTTTTACAAATTTATATTTATAATTTTCTTATATTTATTCAGTTTACAAGCGTTTACAACAAGCTTTAACGAAAAGATACCTTTGCAGCTTAAAATTGTTAATGAAAATATATTAGCCGGCAAAAACACTTTAAATATTGATTTATGCGATAGTAGGATCAAAGATTGGTGTGCGAAACCGCAAAGAAATACCGGGATTGAGGGGCAGAAAATCAATGATTATATCTCTGTTTCACCTGATATTAAAGGAGAATGGCGGTTTGGTTACGGATATAATATAAGTTTTACTCCGGAAAATAATTATATTCCTAATCAAACTTATAAGATTACTATTAATAATAAAGATTTATTCCCCGCATTTGTCGATTTAAAAAGCAATATATTAAACTTCAAAGCCTTACCGCTGCTTCCCGTTATTAAAGAGATGACATATTTGCAAGATAATATCGATATTTCTAAAAGATTTGTGCAAACTAAAATAGCATTTAACTATCCAATCGATCCTAAGACTTTAGAAGAAAGAATAGAATTTACGAAATTATCAACAAAGGAACTACTCCCTTTTTCTATTAAGTTTAATTATGACAATACCGAAGCTACAATTATTACCGATCTACCACCGCTTAGCGATAAAGAAGAGATTGTAGCTATAAATATAAAAGACGGTGTTAAACCTTTAAACGGCGGGGAAAGCTTTAACTATAAGAATGTTGAGGCACAAAAAGCAAGTAGTATCAAGTACTCTTATAAAGAACAGGTATTAATCCCGAGCCTATCCTCATATTTAAAGGTTACCAATATTACTGCCGCTATAGTTAAAAACGATAAATTAAAACCTGAACAAATAATAGTAATTACTACAAATACTCCGGTGCTAGGGGAAGAAGTAAAAAAGCATTTAGAGCTATTTTTACTACCGCAAGATAAACCGGAGTTTCTAGGAGTCTCAAGCAAAAAAGACTATAAATGGCAAAGCCCGAGAGAAGTAACGGAAGATATTTTAAAATCTGCCGAAAAGATAAATTTTGAGCTATTACCGTCCGTACCGGAAATTAGCACTACGCATAGTTTTAAGGTTAGTACCATTCCTGTAAGATTTCTATTTGTTAAGGTAAATTCCGGTGTTAAAACCTCCGATAACCTCACTCTTGGCAGCGATTATTCCCAAGTAATAGGCGTACCGGACAATATTAAGGAAGTAAAGCTAATGTCCGAAGGCTCTATTCTTTCACTATCGGGCGAAACGAAGCTACCTATTTACTCGATCGGCATAGATAAGCTATATGTAGAAATCGATAAGATTAATCAGCAAGAGATTAACCATCTAATCAGTCAAACAAATAGATATAATACTTTCGGGAATCCTACTTTTATAAATGAATATTCTTTTAACGAATATAATATTTCGGAAGTATATAAAGAAGAAATTACCATTGAGTCGGGTAATTTAAACGAGCCTCGCTATACGAATCTAGATTTAAACAAATATTTAGATTTAGAGTCTTCGGATGCCTATTCTAAAGGCTTATTCTTAGTAAAAGTTTTGAGCAAAGACGGAAATAATAATATCATTTCTCAAGATAAAAGGCTGATTTTAGCAACCGATCTTGGGTTTATCGTTAAAGCTACCAAAGACGGTATGCATCATATATTTGTTTCCTATATTCATAGCGGTAAACCGGCAAGCGGTGTTAAAGTCGATATAATCGGGCTTAACGGCGAAGTGCTTGAAAGCAGCAGCACAAACAGCGAGGGTTATGCAATTTTGCCGAGCCTTGAGGATAACGGTAAAGAAAAGCAGCCTGTAGCCTATATATTAACTACTAAGGATGATTTTTCCTTTATGCCTTATAATAGAGTCGACAGGCAAGTTAATTACTCTAGGTTTGAAATATCCGGTTCTAATAGCTCCGATGAAGGGTTAAAAGCTTATTTATTTTCAGACCGAGGCATTTATAGACCCGGGGAAAAAAGTCATATAGGGATTATCTTAAAACAAGCTAACTTAGAAAGTAAGCTTGAGGGGTTACCTTTAGAGCTACAAGTAACTAACCCACGAGGGAAAGTAATCGACAAGGCTAAAATAATCTTAAATCATGAAGGTCTTGCCGAATATTTATTTAGTACAAACGAAGATTCCTTAAGTGGCTGGTATAATATAAGTCTATATTTAGTAAAGGATAAAGATAATAATAGCTATCTTAATAATTTATCCGTAAGAGTTGATGATTTTCAGCCTGATCGTATGAAAATAAAAGTAAATTTCAATAACTTACAGAGTGAATTATGGACTAATCCTAAAGATCTAAAAGCAAATATAAGCCTTGTAAATCTTTACGGCACACCGGCAGCAAATAGAAAAGTTAGCGGCTTTGTTGATATTAAACCGGCACAATTCTCACCGTCTGCTTTCAAAGATTATAAATTTTACACTAGTACGGAAAATAAAGATTTCTTCCATGAAAATTTAGGCGATATTAGCACCGATACTAACGGTTTAGGCAGCTTCGACTTTAATCTTGAGAAATATCAAAACGCTACCTTTAACCTAACATTTTCGGCAGAAGGGTTTGAACCTGATTCCGGTAGAAGCGTTAACGCTAATAAGTCGCTTATAATATCCCCTCTGCCCTATATAATAGGTTTTAAAAGTGATAGTGATTTAAAATATCTCAAGAAACAAGCTAACGCTAAAATGGAATTTATCGCTATATCAAATAAAGCCGATAAAGTAGCCGTAGCCGATTTAAGCCTTAATCTGAAAAAAATTAATTATGTAAATAATCTAGTTGCAGATGGAAACGCTACTTACTCTTACCAATCAGTACCTATAGAGACAAATATCTCTAACGATAAAATCAATATTACGGTAGAAGACGGATATATTTATGACATACCTACCAAAGAAGCAGGTGACTATGTTATTTACTTAACGGATAAGGATAATAAAATTTTTGCTCAAACTAATTTTTCGGTAATAGGATCAAAAAATAATACGGCTAACTTAACGGAAAAAGCTAATTTAAAAGTTCAGCTTGATAAAGAAGCTTATAAAGCAGGTGACACTATCCTTTTAAACATTATAACTCCATATGACGGTTACGGATTAATCACTATCGAAACCGATAAGATTCATAATTTTGAATGGTTCAAAACTGATAAAGATAATACTATTCAGGAAATTAAAATACCGGATGATTTCGAAGGAAAAGGCTATATAAACGTGCAGTTCATAAGAGATATAGACGCAGAAGAAATTTTTATGTCGCCGTTTAGTTTTGCGGTAGTTCCTTTTACTTCCGATATCTACAAACATAAACAAGAAATAGAGCTAACGCTTCCTCAAACAATAAAATCAGGCGAGAAATTAGCAGTTAGTTACCGTACGGAAAGCCCGGGAAAAATCATAATATTTGCTATTGATGAGGGGATATTATCATTTGCCAACTATCAAACTCCCGATCCGCTTAATTATTTTGTAGGGAGTAGAGCTTTAGAAGTTACTACCTCGCAAATTATGGATTTAATATTACCGAAACCTTCCCTTTTAATGAAAGCTTATATGGCAGCACCTGCAGGTGACGGTGCTATGAATATTAGCAAAAATCTAAATCCGTTTAGAAGAAAAGACCAGCCTCCTGTAGCATTTTGGTCGGGAATTTTAGATGCGAATCGTGATGAACATGAAGTTACGTTTGATATTCCAAGCTATTTTAACGGTACTTTAAGAGTTATGGCAGTATCGGTAACTCCTGAAAGCGTAGGAACTTCCAAAGCCGATCTTTTAGTACAATCAGATTTAATTATCAGCCCGAATTTACTTTTATTTGTAGCACCTAATGATGAGTTCATAGTACCGGTAACTATTTTCAATAACCTAAAAGATTCAGGTAATGCAAGGGTTTTTATCGATATTAAAACAAGCGAAGGGCTTAAAATATTAGATTTCCCTAGCGAAATAATGATAGACGAAAATACGGAAAGCACTATTAACGTAAAAGTAAAAGCAACGGATAAGCTTGGGTCGGCTGATTTCAAGGTTACGGCTTCTATTAACCATTTGAAGCCGGGTATTATATCGATGGCAGTAGTACGCAGCTCAGAGATGGGTGCTACTACAAGCGTACGCCCTGCGACACCTAGCGTTACTACCGTTGAGACCGGATTTACCGCCGATAATAAAGTTAATTTAAAAATCTTGCGGGATTTATATCCGGAATTTGCTAAATTACAAATTTCAGCCTCTAAATCGCCGCTTGCTATTATTTCCGGTTTTAGAGATTATCTTGATAACTATCCGTTTGGTTGCAGCGAGCAGCTAGTAAGCCAAAATTTTGCCAATATTCTATTATATGATAAGCCTGATCTAGTTACCATACTTAAAACAGATCGCAAAAAAATGGATGAATCATTATCTAAAGCATTCCAAACTTTGTCGGAACGCCAAAATTACGATGGCGGGTTTAAGTATTGGAATAATTTTAACGACTCCTCCGATCCTTTTATTTCGGTCTATGCTATGCATTTCCTAACGGAAGGAGCAAATAGATATTTAGCCATTCCAAATGATACCTTTAATCAAGGAATTTATTACCTTGAGAATATGGCGAATAGATCTATTAGCTCCTTGAATGAAGCAAGAGAAAAAGCATATGCGGTTTATGTATTAACTAGAAATAACGTAATTACCACAAGCTATATTGCAAATATTTTAAGGTATCTAGAAGAATATCATAAAGATAGTTGGTATAACGATTTAACTGCCGTTTATTTAGCTTCTTCTTTTAAAATGCTACAAATGCACGAGGAAGCAGATGCATTATTAAACGAATTTACGTTAAATAAGCCGATACCAAAAACAGATTATGAGTATTATAACCCTCTAATTAAATATAGTCAGTATCTGTATTTAGTTGCTCTACATTTCCCTGAAAAGCTCAAAAATTTTGATCAGAAAATCGTTCAGGATATCGCCCTTTTTGCCAAAGACAACTATAATACTTTATCGGCAAGCTACGCAATTATGGGGACTCTTGCTTATGCAGGTAGTATAGATAATGCGGCAGAAAATACTATCAAGGTAAATTATGCCGATAAGGAAATTACCTTAGATAAAATGCTAAGCGATATTCCGGCAGAAAATATTAAAGAAGTAAATTTAACTTCTGCAAATAACGGCTTTTTCTATCAGCTTCTAACTTCCGGCTATGATAAAGCTTTAAAAGAGAATAAAGAAATCGTTAAAGGCATAGAGATAACTAAAAAATACTTGGACGATGCCGGCAAAGAAGTCGGTAAAGTAAAATTAGGCGATAATATTACGGTTAATATTACTATGCGTTCCGGTACTAACAAAACTTTAAGCAATATGGTAGTACTTGACTTGCTACCTAGCGGCTTTGAGCTTCTACCTGAAAACAACGTAAATATTTTAGAACGTAATCAGGAAGCAATGATATGGAAGCCGATTTATACTAATCGCCGTGACGATAGAGTAATGATTTTCGGCACTATTTCAGAGCAAAAAATGACCTATCAATATAAAATTAAAGCTGTTAATAAAGGTATATTTGCCCTTCCGGCTATTTATAGCGAAGCTATGTACGACCCTATGGTTTATTACCGAGGCGTTATAGGTAGCATTATTGTGGAGTAAATATACGATAGCATTTTTTATCGAATTACGCTGTAATTCTCCTCACAATAACGAAAAACCAATCAACGATCATTCATAACGAAGATTTACAAATCTTATACTCCCCTCAAATATAAAATACTAATTAATTATTAATAAATTAATAATGCACTTGTAAAAACTTAGAAAGTTGTATATAATGCCTTACAATATTTTAATTTTATTTAAAAATATTAATAATTAATTAAAACAAAAAGGTATTATATGATTACTCCAAAGCAAACAATCCTACTTCAAGAAGTCACAGGGCTGACTAATATTACCGATCAAAATATATTAAAAACAAGAATAGCAACAATCCAAAAAACAATAACATCCGGGGTTAATCCTAATTTTAAAAACCAAGAAGAAAGTACATTTTTGCATCTTGTAGTACATGCAGCAATGAGTAACAAGACTCCGGAATGCAATGCATTAATTAAGTCTTTAGTTGATTTCTTAATCAATAACCAAGCTGATTTTAGTGTTACAGATGCAAAAGGCTTAACGGCTTTAGATTACTTTGACCCGGAAAATAATTGGAATATTGCGGAATTTAAAGAGACTAGGCATACACAGGTTGAAAGTAGAAATGCAGAAAATACAACTATGCAGCAAAGAAAACATAAATTTGAACAACCTCAAAATAATAATGCTCCTAAAGTTGCAATACAAACAGGTAGAAATATAAAAAGCTTAACTAAAAATTTTGAGGCAGTAATGCCGGCTGCAACTATTGAAGCTCCTAAAACCACAATATCATCTATAAAAAATATAAAAGCAGCATTCAGTATACCTCAAACTGCTACTACAACTACTAGTACAACTACTACACAAACAAGTAAAAATGTACAAGATATAAGAAAAAGCTTTATAACGCCTACTTCAACAATCAGTGCTACAACTACTACTACATCACAAGCACCTAAAAAAGAAATTTTTGTAAGAAATGTAAATGCTAAGGATGCAGAAGGACGTACAGCTTTACATAACGCAGCATTTACAGGAGACGCTCAACTTGTTAAAGATTTAATAAAGCAAGGAGCCGATATTAATGCTTTAGATAATAATAACACTACCCCTTTACATTCAGCTCGTACATTAGAAATAGCAAAAATTCTAAAAGCAAATGGTGCTAATGTTCATGCAAAAAATATTCATCACCATACTCCTTTAGGCTCTATATTAATTGCTACTCATTTATTAAATGATGCAGACCCACAGAAAAAATTAGAATATATAAAACTTATGACATTTTATATAGAGCAAGGTGCTAACCCTGAAATTTCTGAGAAAAATTTTGAAATAACACTGTTAGGTTATGCAAAAGCTTCATGAGATATAGCATTTTATAATTTAGTTTCTGATAAAATAAATCAATATAAATTGTTATTAGCAACAATTAATCAAAACCACTCAGAAATTGAAAATCTAACTGCACAAGGAGTTATTTTAGATATAACCGAAGAAAAATTACTACCAATGATTATGTTCTATCTGTCAGAGAAAAATATTACTCTTACTGCAAACAATTAGAACATATTACATACAAAATACACAGAAATTTTAGAGATGGTTAAAACTGCAAAAGAAGAAGAACTATCTATAGCAATATCTGAATATGACTCTAGAAAAGTTGAAGCTTTATTAAGCAAGAATAAATCAATTGATGTTAATGTCAAAGATGAAGATGGTCATATACCTTTACATATAGCTATAGCCGCTTATAACCAAGCAGAAACTACTCATGAAAGCCAACAAGCTATAGAAATTATTAAACTTTTAATTAAAAATAATGCTGATTTTACTATTAAAGACGCTGAAGGACTTACATCTGTACATTTACTTGCCTGGACTCAAAATACAGAAACTCAATATATACATGAAATACTTAAACTTTTACCCGATAATGTATTAAATATTCCTGCAACTAATGGAAAAATACCTTTACACTACGCAGCAGTTAGCAAAGGTAATAGAATTATGATTGAGCATTTAATTAAAAAAGGCTCTAATGTTAATGCTAAGGATGTAGTAGATCATACACCTTTACAAGATGCTATGGATGATGATAACGCACAATCTATGGACATTTTATTAAAAAAAGGTGTTTTCGAAAATTTTAATATAACAGGTACTTTAATTTCTAAAGGTCAAGAATTACAAAATATGCATATTTCTAATAAAGCAATTGAATCCGCATTAACTATATGCGATGCTCCTGAAGCTGAGAAATTAGATGCATTATACATACTTGGACTTTGGCAGGAAATTGATTAAGGTTTCTAATATAATTATTATAAACATATAAAAAACAAGTTTTTTATATGTTTATTTTATCAAGTATGTAACTTCTATATCAATATTGAAGTTATTTTTCTGGATTCTCGCTTTTGCGGGAATCCAGTTAATTAAAGATTTTTTTAAAAGCTTTAATTTAAAAAACAGTCTAATAAAAAATCTTAATTTTTAAGATTTTTTAGCCTAGATTCCTGCTTTCGCAGGAATGACATTAATCAGATTTAATTATTTCTTAGAAATAAATTCAAAACGTGGAATATTTTTACCGTTTAACAAAACCTTTTCATTAAACATTTCAAGCGGTCTTATCCAAAGCTGCAAATCATCGTATAACGCTTTATAAACTACTAATTCTTCCAAAGTTTCGGTATGTTTAGCAACATCTATAACTTGATATAGCTTTCCTTTATAATGTTTATATACACCTATTTTCATAAAAACTAAACCTTAACAGGCATGACGATAAAAATATCCTTAGGATTTTCAGGAAATTTAATCAATACGGGTGCTGAAACGTTTGAAAAATGAAGCTCTACTAAATCCAGTTTAATAGCTTTTAAGACATCTTCTAAATATTGCGGATTAAAGCCTATATCTAAATTACTTTCGCCGCTATATTCATAAAAGCTTTCTTTTTCATTGGAAGAATTAATAGCTTCTTTTGCATTACCTCTTGCTTCGCCTATTGCACTAATTTCTAAAGTTTCGGGAGACAGCGATAATTTTACTGCTCTAAATTTCTCAACCGTTATTATTGCTATTCTTTCTATACTATCGGCAAGTATCTTGCGGTTAATTACCAGTTTTGAGCTATTATTTTCCGGTATAAAAGAACTATAATCGGGGAAAGTACCGTCAATCAGTTTTGACAGCATAGTAACGTTTTCGTTACATATGAATTTAATTTTATTACTGCTTAAGAAAAGCTCTATATCGGCATTTATATTTTTCGAATCTTTTACTATCTTTAAAATCTCTTCGGCACTTTTTTGCGGTAATATAACACCGAAATCCTCTATTTTTTCCGCTAATGCTACAGATGAAACCGACAACCTATGCCCATCGGTACTTGCGGCATAAAATTCGCCATCCTTTACATGTAAATATATACCGTTTAAATTATAACGTGTCTCGTCTAAGGAAATCGAGAACTTTGTAGACTCAATTATTTTAGCAAAATCTACGCAGGAAATTTTAAAACTAGCTTCCGGATTAATATTATCCATTGCCGGAAAAGAGCTAACAGGCAAGGTAAATAAATTAAAACGACAATTTTTTCCTGATATTTCAAGCCCTGTATCCCCAAGATCGGTTAAGGTAAGCTCTAGATCGGGAAGTTTCCTAACTATATCGTTTAAAGTTTTGGTAGAAACGGTAAGCTCGCCCTCACTTACTACCTGCACTGGTATCTTTTGGCTTAAATATAAATCCATATTAGTAGAACTAAGCTCTAACATGCCGTTTTTTGCCGATAATTTAATGTTAGCAAGCTCGGATATTACATTACGTTTTTCAACAACGGAACTTGCAAATCCTAATGCCTGAACCAATGTTTTTGTCTCAACTATTATCTTTAACATATTGTTATTCTCTTAATGTTCCTTGAAATTTCTGCTCTATAGCACTTATTAAATCTTTGCTAAACGAGTTTAAATCAGCATCTAGTAAAGTGCGATCATCCGCTTGTAATTTTACTCTAATCGCTATCGATTTTTTACCCTCAGGTAATTTATCACCGCTATAAATATCGAATAATGTAACTGATTTGACAAGCTTTTTATTAAAATTATTTATGTATGAGATTATTTCGCCGACCGGTTGGTTTTGATCAATGATAAATGCGTAATCTCTAAAGTTAGCTTGGTAATCCGATACTACAAATTCATCTCTTTTGCCGAATTTAGCTTTTGATATCGGTAAGTTAGTTAAATTTAACTCAAACGCAAATATTTCCTCTTTAATATCGTAATGTTTTAAGATTTTAGGATGTATCTGCCCGAAATAACCTAATATATTTTTCCCAAGAGCTAAATTTACCGATCTAGTCGGATGATATACCGCAGATACTTCAAGATTTGGTACGTCAAATTTCGGGACTCGCCTATGCTCACGTACTATAGTACGCTCCGCAGGCTCACCGCTTATTTGACTTCCAACTTTTGAAGTATCTGCGGTATATAAAAGACTAGCCTGATTGTGTACTATACATTTCTCTATAGATAAACCGGCATAATCAAGTACCTGCTCTAAATCGCCTTTTAGATCAAAAATATCATAACTACGCCCTGATGAATGAGGGTTTTTATTGCTATATGAACCGGTTAAGATTGCCGTTAAGTAAGTAGATTCTTCTTTTAAACTTATAAAGCTTGGACCGACTTCAAAAAAAGCCATATCCTTTATTGAACGTGCTAGATTCTTCTGAACTATAGCTAATAAATTCGGTATGATGCTAGGACGCATATAATCGTCTTCTACGCTTATAGGATTCAGCAAAAACAACTCTTCTTTCAATTCTGCAAATAATTTTGCATCTTTGCTATTCATAAACGAGTTAGTAACTACTTCGTCATATCCTTTGCTTGCAAGTATCCTTTTAAAGCTAGAGATTCGTTTATATTCCTTAAGCTTATTGTTATCTTGCTCTAATTCAGGCAATTTTATGCTCTCTATCTTATCATAACCGTAAATACGGGTTATTTCTTCGACTATATCCTCTAAGATATTTATGTCGTGACGCCAAGATGGAGGAGTAACCTTCATAGTCTCACTTTTAATCTCGGTGATAAAACCAAGTTTATTTAATATAACTTCTATCTCTTTGATATTTAGCTTAATTCCCGTGATTTTTTCTAAATAAGCACTTGAGAATTCTAAAGATTTTTTGACTAGTTCCTCTGTACTTTCTGCTACTATTTCTGATATTTCACTGCCACATATCGATAAAATAAGATCGGTTGCTATATCCAAAGCTTTTATAGTGAAACTCCGATCGATATTACGCTCAAAACGATATCTTGAATCGGTATCAATCTGAAGCCGTCTACCGCTCGCCGCTACCATTTTAGCATTAAAGCAAGCAGCTTCAAGTATTATGTTTGTAGTATCACTGCTGCAGCTGCTCATAACACCACCTATAATACCTGCTAAGGCCTGCACGCCGTTATCGTCTTTTACTACTAGGTCATTTTCAGTAAGTAGGTATTTTTTATCGTTCAGGGCGTGGAAATCACTTGTCTGACTGTCATACCGTGGCTTGACCACGGTATCTAAAGAAGCATTTACAACATTAGATTTACTGGATCCCGCGATCAAGTCGCGGGATGACAATTGTTCTTCCTCGCAATGACGCCCAACCACAATATCCCCCTTTATCTTATCCGCATCATAAGCATGCATAGGTTGCCCGAAGCTGTAAGAAATATAGTTTGTTACGTCTACTGTGCTTGAGATAGGCTTCACACCGATATTCTTAAGCAATTTTTGTAACCAATCGGGGCTTGGAACATTCTTTAAATTTCTTATTTCCCTAAAAGCAAATAACGGACAAGCTTCTTTATCTTCTACAGTAAGTTTGGTTTTAGAGCTAAACATGTTTTTAACTAAAGGAATTTTAGGCTCTTTTAAAGTCCCTACCCCCTTTGCAGCTAAATCTCTTGCAATACCGTAAACCCCGAGTGCATCACCACGGTTAGGAGTAACGTTAATCACAAATAATGGATCATCTAAACCGTAGCATTTAGTAAAAGACTCACCGATTACCGCTGATTCAGATAACTCTATAATACCTTCAGACTCTGAAGCTAGCAATAACTCCTCTTCGGAACAAAGCATACCGCAGCTTTTTTCTCCTCGAATGTTCGACTCTTTAATCTTAAACTTACCATTTGGAATTTCTACACCAATATTTGCCAGTACTACTTTAATACCAGCTCTTGCGTTACTTGCACCGCAAACTATTTGCAGCATACCGTTTTTGGTTTCAACATCACAAAGCTTTAGCTTATCGGCTGACGGGTGCGGCTTAGTGCTTGCAATATATGCTACTTCAAATTTTTGTAAGTCTGCTGCTTTATCTATAATTTCTTCTACTTCAAGACCAATAGCGGTTAAACTTTCGGCAATCTCATCTATTGTAGCTGTTGTATCTAAAAATTGTTGTAACCATGATAACGTAAATTTCATTTCGTAAGCCCTCCTGCTAAATTCGGTATATCAAAACTAGAGAAGCTATAATGTTTCAACCAACGCATATCTCCTTCAAAAAACTGCCTTAAATCTTTAATATTATATTTTAGCATCGCAAAACGCTCTACCCCAAGACCGAAAGCGAAACCTTGATATTGGTTGCTATCGATACCGACATTTTTAAGCACGTTCGGGTGAACCATACCGCAACCTAACACCTCAAGCCATTTATCGTTTTTGTTCATCCGAATATCAACTTCGGCAGAAGGTTCGGTAAACGGGAAAAAGCTAGGTCTAAAGCGTAGCTCAATGTTAGAATTCTCGAAAAAGCTTCTTATGAATTCCGTAATAACATATTTTAAATGCCCCATATTGATATCCTTATCAATAACAAGCCCTTCTATTTGATGAAACATCGGCGTATGCGTCATATCCGAATCTGATCTATAAGTCCTACCGGGAGCTATAAATCTAAAAGGCGGCTTACCGTTTTTCATCGCTCTAATTTGTACCGTTGAGGTATGAGTTCGAAGCAGCATTGGGTTTCCGTCTTCCTGCCCTTTTAGGTAAAAAGTATCATGCATTTGCCTTGCAGGATGGTCATCTTCAAAATTAAGAGCAGTGAAATTATGAAAATCATTCTCAATATTTGGACCGTTTTCTATAGAAAAACCAAATTGAGAAAACACTTGGATTAACTCTTCTTGGCATTGCGTTATAGGATGAATAGACCCTTGCTTATATTTTCTTGCAGGGATTGTCAAATCAATTTTATCAGCCGCAAGCTTTAGGTTTAATTCCCGCTCTTCTAAAATTTCTTCTTTTGCCTTTATTATATTCTGTATTTCTTCTTTTAACTTATTGATTTTTAAACCAAATTCTTTGCGATCTTGCTCATTTAAAGAACCTAGTTTTTTAAGCTCGTTAGTTACTATGCCGCTTTTTCCCAAGAATTCTACTTTATATTCCTGCAAATCTTTTAAGTTCTGCACTAAAAGTAACTTCTCTTCCGCCAACCTCAATATTGTTTTGATATTATCCATGATTTTCATTTGTTTTATGTTAACACTGTCATCCCGTGGCTTGTCCACGGGATCCAGTAATAAAAAATACAGCTATAAAAAGCTCGATTTATCTCGCTTTAGGCTGGGTCCCGTGGACAAGCCACGGGATGACACTGAAGACGTTTTTTGATCGACGCAACAAATCTACGCAGAAATGATATCGCACTTCATATACCCGTCCTCTACTCCTACCAATCTAGCTTTAAACACCCGTCCTATTTCTAAAGGCTTATCTAGTTTTACCGGTATAAAACTCTCTGTATGAGCAACATTATTACTTTCCACCAATAGCTCAACTTTCTGCCCTATATTTTTCTCAAAAAACTTGGTTAACTGCTTTTGTCCTTCCTGTCTTAAAATCTCTGCCCGCTCTTTTCTTATAGCTTTCGGTACTTGCGGCATACGGGCTGCCGGTGTTCCCTCACGCTGCGAATACGGAAAAACATGTAAGTACTGCAATTCTGCCTCCGCAATTAACTTCCTTGTATTCTCAAACATTTCATCGGTTTCCGTCGGAAAACCGGCTATAATATCGGCACCAAACGATACTTCAGGTCTTACTGCTCGTAATTTCTTACAAAACTCAACCACGCTTTCTCTTTTGTGTCTTCTTTTCATACGTTTTAATATCATATCATCGCCTGCCTGCAAACTAATATGAAAATGCGGCATAATTCTTTTGTTGTAAGCTATAAGTTCAAATAGCTCCTCGTCTATTTCTGCAACATCTACCGAAGATAATCTAAGTCTTTTTAAGTCGGGTACTAAATTCAGCACCCGCTTAATCATCTGGGCAAATGTCGGACTCCCCGGTAAATCGCTACCGTAAGCCGTAACATCCACACCGGTAAAAACCACTTCTTTAAATCCGTTTAGCACTAAATGCTTTACCTGCTCTGCTATAGCCCCGATCGGTGTTGACCTACTCTTACCTCTACCATAAGGAATAATACAAAAAGTACAGAGATGATCGCAACCGTTTTGCACCTGAATAAAAGCACGAGACTTACCGTCAAAGCTACTAATTAAATGATTTGCCGTTTCTTTAACCGACATTATATCGTTAACTACTATTTTTTCATCATTGATTTGGTAATGATTAGGCAATAATTTCTCTTCGTTACCTATAACCTTGTCTACTTCCGGCATATTACTATACATATGCGGGTTCGTTTGGGCGCTACAACCGGTTACGATAATTTTCAAATCGGGATTATCTTTTTTAGCCTTGCGGATAGCTTGACGTGCCTGCTTTTCTGCCGTCTTAGTTACCGCACAAGTATTAAATACAGCGACATTATCAAGATTTGAAGCTGCAAGATTTTTCCTTATTATCTCGCTCTCATAAATGTTAAGGCGACAGCCAAACGTTACTATTTCTTGCTTTAGATCACTCACAATAATATTCTCCGCATGCCACTAATTTAGCAGGTCCTTGCATTATTATATTACCGTTTTCCTCACGCATAATCAGGCTACCGTGCTTAAACACTACTTCGCTCGACGAGCTAACAAAACCAAGTTTTAAACCGGCTGCAAAACTACTACAAGCGCCGCTACCGCAAGCAAGCGTTAGCCCTGCCCCTCGCTCCCAAACCGATAAATAAATTTTATTGTCTTTAACTTCGGCAAAATTAACATTAACCCCGTCAGCAAATAATTCTTTATCTTGTAATTTAATACCGACGGTTTTTTGATCTTGAGGCTCTAGCTTACTAAAAATAACCAGATGCGGATTACCGACATCAACACAAATCGTTTCCTTTAAATCAATCATATAACGCTCGGCAAATTCCCAAATCTTATCACGACTCGGCATCCAAGGCTCGTTAAAACTAACGCCGCCTACATTAACGCTAATTATATTCTCATCCTTAACGTGACATAATAATTTTTTATTACCTACTATTACGGTAATATCTCTTTTTCCCGTATTAAGATAGATTAATTTCGCTAAACATCTCGTAGCATTACCGCATAATTTAGCACGAGATCCGTCGATATTATATATAATCATCTCGTAAGTATCTGCTTTATGCTCTTCATATATAATAAACTGATCACATCCGATACCTAAATGACGGTCGGCTATATTTTTTGCTAGCTGAGATAAATCATGCATATTTGTTAAATCTTGCTTGTTAACAATCACGAAATCATTACCAAGACCATGCATTTTTACGAAATTGATTTTACTACTCATAAGGTTTTACATATTAAGAAATTGTATTATAGCAAATTTCTTGGAATTTAAAAATAAATAAGTATAGTTAATAATTATCTTTTTATTATTATAGAAAATGAAAGTACTTAATATTATGCTAAGCCGTGATCTTGGCGGCATCCAGCAAGCATTTTTAGATTATAATATAGCTCTTGAAATGCAAAATATTGAAGTTATAAACGTTACTTCTTACAATGCAAAAATAAATTCTTTTCTACCGAGTCCAAGTCTTAAACTCCCTAACTTAGCACCGATTGATCCGGTATCGGTGCTTCTTCTTAAATATATAATCTATAAAACTAAACCTGATATAATTATCGCTCACGGTAATAGAGCTATAAATTTTAGTAAACTTGCTAAATCACAAAATACTAAATTAGTAGGAATTGCTCATAACTATAGCCTGAAAGGCTTGCGTAAATGCGACTTTGTCATTGCTCTAACAAGCCATATGAAAGAATATTTACTAAAAAACAACTTTGACGAATCCCAAATATTTATTCTGCCGAATATGATAAATATTACTAAAAAATTTACTCCAAAACTATACAGGAAACCTATCGTGATTGGCATGCTCGCAAGATTTGTTGCCAAAAAAGGCGTTGATATTTTTATTAAAGCTATAAAAAACTTGCAAGACAAAAATTATGAAATTCAAGCTGTTATAGGTGGAAGCGGAGAAGAAAAAGAAAATTTAGTTAGTCTTATAAATAACCTTAATTTACAAGATAAAATATATTTTTCGGGCTGGATTCAAGATAAAGCTAAGTTTTTTGAACAAATCGATATTTTTTGCCTACCGTCACTACACGAACCTTTTGGTATTATAGTACTTGAAGCGATGGAAGCGGGGCTGCCTATAGTCAGTACGGATACTGAAGGACCAAGAGAGATTTTACGAGATATGCAAAACGGGCTTATTTGCAAAACAGGCTCAGCTGAAGATTTAGCAGAAAAAATTTCCTACCTAATAGACAACCCTTTAAAAGCAGAAGAATTTTCTAAAAACGCTTATCTTAGATTACAACAAAATTACGATATTAAAGTTGTTTCAGAGAAGTTAGCAACATTATTACATAGTTTAAAATATAGTTAGTTGAAAAAACATTACAGTATATTGACATAATAACTTAAAGATTCATAATTAAAATTAAGTAATGTTAATTTATTTTAATGACTATACTAAAAAACTTTATGTCATTTCTGCGTGGATCAAAAAAAGCACTTGGTGTCATACCGTGGCTTGACCACGGTATCCAGAAAATAATTTATCGTATACGTTGTTTTAACATTTTTAACTGGGCCCCGCTACAAGCTCGCAGGGTGACAAGTACACTATTTGTATCATTATTATTGTCTAACTGCGGTGTAAAGCACGATAAACCCCCAAGCCTTCCATTACCTAATAGCTGGAGTAATTACTCTTTAGCACAAAAAGACGATATGCCTGCCAAATGGTGGTTACAGTTTAACGACCAAGTACTCAATAACCTAATCGAAGAATCTTTAGCTAATAATGCCGATATTGAGCTGGCAATGAATAACGTTGCAGCTGCAACGGCTCAACTCAATTTTGTTAATTCTTATAGATTTCCGCAAATTAACTTACAAGGATCTGCAAATCGGACTAAAGCCAGCAAAGAGTTAAAAAATGCCAACCAACCGAAATTTTCTAATAATTTTGGTCTAGGAACTATACTAAATTATGAGCTTGATTTATGGGGTGCTGCCGCTAATGCTAGCGAATCTGCCCGCAGAACTTTACTTGCAAGCGAGTATAGTAGAGATGCTGTACGCCGATCCGTTATAAGTAATACTGCTGTAAGTTATTTCAATATTCTAGCACTAGATAAACAGATATATTTAACTGAAAAGCTAATTGAGACTCAAACTGAAATCTATAATCTAACTCAGAAATTATATAATCTAGGCGTAGGTGATCTTATATCGGTTAGTGAAGCGGCTTCCGAGCTTGCTCTTACTAACTTGTCATTTCCGCCTTTAAGAGGTGTTGTTGCATGGCTCGAGCAAGTGAAGATATTTTTTGCAAGGGAAAAGAGCTAAAATTAAGCAGCATTAATAAGATTAATAATTTTGCACTTAATTTTAGCCTGAGTTTTCCTACAATCTTCACGTCTGTTAGTTAAA
>DYDX01000034.1 GCA_020404425.1 Rickettsia endosymbiont of Pyrocoelia pectoralis | reverse complement strand
TAACTAACAGACGTGAAGATTGTAGGAAAACTCAGGCTAAAATTAAGTGCAAAATTATTAATCTTATTAATGCTGCTTAATTTTAGCTCTTTTCCCTTGCAAAAAATATCTTCACTTGCTCGAGCCATGCAACAACACCCTTCTCTTCTCGCAATGACGATGATGTATCTATCAACAACACCACGCCAACACGGATACCGTGGCGAGACCACGGTATAACAGGGCGAAGCTTAGAACTTAAGTTTTGTACCGATGAGACCTACAGTACCTTTAGTCTTCTTATTAGGTGCTTCAGGGCAATATACAGGTTTACCTTTAGCTTGGAAACGTGTAACTTCTGCATATGGTAATAAACCCGGCATAATTTTATATTCCGTACCTAATGTTACGGTATCGACGGTATTTTTGTATCTTGAAGATTTAAAATATTCAAGGCTTGTTTTAATAGGACCTTGGCTATAAGCAATAGCTCCATCATAATAGTAAGTATCACGACCGACTTTATAATATTCTTTTGCCGTTAAACTTTTTCCTAAATTACCGTAAGAAGCACCGTAAGAGAAATTACCGTAAGTAAATATTGCTCCAAGATTATAAGCTTTTAAGTTAGAAAGTTTATAAGTATTAAGCACCTTAAAAGTAGTACCTTCCCTTTTAGTGTGAACAAGGCTACGAGCAGGCTTACCGTATTCTCCGGTGACGGATAATTTTAAATCGACATCTTCACCTAATTCATGCTGATAAGACAAGCCGGCAGAAAACGCATCTCTAATATTTCGGTTAATCGTCATGGTTTCATTATTACCTAAATCAACCCTCGTTATTCCGGTTCTAGTGGTGCTTATGCCGTTTCTTCCTGAGCTTTCAAGCGTTAAATTATTTATATCTTTATTACCGCCTGTATTGGCAGTATCGGGAGTATAAGACACGCCAGCTTGAAAGCCTTGCATTATGGGAGTAAAGAAGTTAATTCTTCTAGATTTTTCGACTTTATCATTGATTTGATCTAGATTATTTGAGTAGGACTCAAGGTAAAAGCTGGGACTAGTGTCGAAATCCGGCTTGAAACCGTTATATCTCATATATTGACCGTCAAGTAGAGCAGATCTATACCACCCCCCGGTACCTGCAGTTACCTGATCACCGGTAACACGCATCTTTGCACTTGCATCGGCAGGAGAACCAAGCTCTACTTTACCGTAGCTAGTTTCAATAAAAATGTGCGAACCGCTATAGCTAGGAGAGGTTTTTGCTCTTGTAGTCGGCTGAAGCACTATTTTAGCTCCGGCTAATACATCATTTATAGTTTTACTAACGGTAGCTACAAATGCTGCTTCAGTATAAAAAGCAAACTTTTTTCTATTATCACTTATATTTTTGTCGAACATAATCAAATGATTTTGATTTGCATAACCGCTTTCAAATTCATAAAACCCTTCTAGCTTTATTTCAATATCGGAGCTGGAAATAATTGGAGTTTTACTTTCTTCGGCAAAACCGGCAAATCCTAAAGAGCAAATACTTGCTAATAATAATAATTTTTTCACTTTATTTACCTATTGTAATTTTTAGATATATCATTTTGTTACGCTAAATATAATATAATTTTTAAAACTTACAATAAATAATCCACATTCTTAATTTATAATTGTATATTTACATATTATTATGTTGTATTATTGCAATGATTCTTCCTAAGGTCATTGTAATTGCTTAAAGGTAAAGTAATATTGTTCTTAAATAATATTTTGTATTGTAAGTAATTATGAGTTATAATTTACTTTTTATAAACTAAAAATATATATTTATTATGTCTATAATGTCAGATAAATGGATAAAAGAAACAGCTATAAATCATAGAATGATTGAACCTTTTACGGAAAAACAAGTCAGAACCCATAATGAGAATAGGATCATCTCTTATGGCTTATCTTCTTACGGTTACGATGCTAGGGTATCTAATGAATTTAAAATATTCACTAATATAAACTCTACCATGGTAGATCCTAAAAATTTTGATGAATATAATTTAGTTGATAGAGAAGTAGATGTGTGTATTATTCCACCTAATAGCTTTGCTCTCGGAAGAACGGTGGAATATTTTAAAATACCGCGTGACGTACTTGTTATTTGCGTGGGTAAATCTACTTACGCAAGATGCGGTATAATAGTAAACGTTACCCCTTTAGAACCGGAATGGGAAGGACACGTAACTTTAGAATTTTCTAATACTACTCCTTTGCCGGCTAAAATTTATGCAAATGAAGGAGCATGTCAATTTATATTTTTAAAAGGCGACCAATCTTGTGATCTTTCATATGCCGATCGTCAAGGGAAATATATGAAACAGTTAGGCGTAACATTGCCAAAAACATAATTATTAAATTTGAATTTTTAACGAGGATTTTATGAGCACAGTAAATACAGATACAACCGAGGAAATGCCTCATATTTCTATTAATGCACAATATATAAAGGATTTATCTCTTGAGAACCCTTCTGCTCCGGCTTCTTTAGCAGCAGCATTAGACCAACGTCCTCAGGTTGATTTATCTCTCGATATAAATATTTCGAACTTGTCGGAAGAAAATTTTTATGAAGTTGAGTTAAATATTGAAGCTGTTACAAGAAATGAAAAATATAAATTATTTCAGATAGAGCTAAAATATGCAGGAGTATTTAATTTAATTAATATTGCACCTGATCAGCATCAAGTTTTATTGTCCGTTCACTGTCCTGCTATGATATTCCCTTTTGCCAGAAAAATCATAGCAAGCTGTACCCAAGATGCCGGATTCCAGCCTTTAATGATTGATCCGATAGACTTTGGAGCTTTATATCACAAGAAATTAGCTGAACATCAAAACTAAAAATATATGCTAAATTGCACTTTAAGAAGCATGGTTTTTAAACCACAAATCTAATTTAATAGTAAAAATTTTATCAATACAATTAAATATTCTTTACTTATGCAATTAATAAATGTATAAAGCACTAAATAAAAAATTATAATTTGATTAATAATAATTAACTGTAATTAAATTATAGCATATGATACAAATAGAATTTTAGGAGAAATAAAATGAAGATTTTATTAATTGAAGACGAGCCAGAAATGGCTAACTTAATAGAGCTAACTTTGGCTTCGGAAGGGATAGTTTGCGATAAAGTTTCTGTTGGTTTAGATGGTTTAAGGCTTGGTAAAGTCGGTGGATATGATTTAGTAATTCTAGATCTTATGTTACCTGATATTAACGGTTTCGAGATATTACTGAGATTAAGAGCTGCAAAAATAAAAACCCCAATTTTAATTTTATCCAGCTTAACCAACACCGATCAAAAGATTACGGGTTTCTCTTCGGGAGCGGATGATTATTTAATTAAGCCTTTCATTAGAGAAGAACTAATTGCTCGAATTAAAGCTATAGTTAGACGTTCTAAAGGACATGCAGCGTCAGTATTTAGATTCGATAAAGTTAGCGTAAATTTAGATACTAGAAGCGTTGAAGTCGAAAGCAAAAAAGTACATCTAACAAATAAAGAATATGCAATTTTAGAGTTATTAATATTACGTAGAGGAACAATATTAACTAAAGAAATGTTTTTAAATCATTTATATAGTAGTGTTGATGAACCAGATATGAAAATTATTGACGTATTTATTTGCAAATTGCGTAAAAAATTAAGTGATGCTGCCGGTGGTCGTGATTATATAGATACGGTTTGGGGACGTGGCTATATGTTAAAAGAATATGATGAATCTACGCAAAAAGAAGCTCTAGGAGCATAATACTCGCTCAATTTGAAAAATTGGCTACGTCGTCTTTGTAAGCCGAGGAGCGGAGCGTACTATAGTACGCTCCGCTCCTCGGCTTACAAACTCCTTGCTCTTTTTCAAATTGAGCTTCGTATACCAACTTTTCATTTTACTTCAAAGTATATACATATGCCACTATCTAATTCTGTTCTCGGTAAAAATAGTACTTATAAAGATAGTTACGATAAGACTTTATTATTTAAAATCCCACGTTCAAATAACAGAAACGAACTTGGGATAGATAATAATAAACTATTTTTTTACGGAGTAGATGTTTGGAATGCTTATGAATTATCTTGGCTTAATACAAAAGGCAAGCCTTGCGTTGCAATAGGGATTTTTTATGTGCCTGCAGATTCTGATAATATCGTAGAATCCAAATCATTTAAATTATATCTAAACTCTTTTAATAACTATGTTGTTGATTCGATAGAAGAATTAGAAAAAATAATTTTAGAAGATTTAAGTAATGCCGTAAACGCTAAAGTATCAGGTAAATTATTACCGATAGATACGAAAATAAAATTTGGCGAACCGAGCGGTATTAATATTGATGATTTAGATATAGAATGCGATAAATACGGTCCACCCGATAGTAGTTTAATCGAGCATGAAGATATTTTAACAGAGGAAGAGCTTAACTCTAATCTGCTTAAATCAAATTGTTTAGTAACAGGTCAGCCTGATTGGGGTACAATAGTCATAAAGTATAAAGGAAAGAAACTAAAGCACGACTCTATCTTAAAATATTTAGTGTCTTTTAGAAATTGTAACGAGTTTGCAGAGCAATGTGCCGAACGTATCTTTACGGATATTACAAAGGCTATAAGCCCTGAATTTCTTTCTATTTATATTGTATATACAAGACGTGGAGGGATTGATATCTGCCCTTATCGCTCTACTGATTCAAATTATATTCTTCCAAGTAATACAAGACTAATTAGGCAATAACTATACTCGCTGAATTTGAAAAATTGGCTACGTCGTCTTTGTAAGTCCTCGGATGCTCACGTACTATAGTACGCTCCGCTCCTCGGCTTACAGTCTCCTTGCTCTTTTCCAAATTGAGCTTCGTCTACCAACTCTTCATTTATTCGGAGTATATAGGCTGCGGATGCTCACCTCTCAAAATAAAATTTAATTCTTAAAATCATTCGAGTATAAATGCATTTTCCGTGGTGGCGTTAGCGTTGTTGCATGGCTCGAAAAACCTGTACAATGTCATTCCCGCCTCCGCAGGAATGACATAGAGAGCCATGCAACAAAGCCAATGCCGCTCGCAATGACGATCAAAACTAGGTGTCACTTACCTGCATCATTCATTAGATTTTTAGCGATATCGCTTTCTGAAAGATTATTATTTTTGCTTGATTGGAAATATTCTGAAACGAGCTTAATTACTTCATCACAAAACTCGTTTTGCAATTCTTCACTTGCTGCTGATTTTTGATTTTCGATTAATTTAATAGTTTCGGCTTTTTTATGCTCTATAAATTCTTCGATTTCTTTAGTTTTTTCCTGAATTATTTTTTCTGTAATTTCGTTATTTTCTTTTGTCATCTGAAGCCGCAAAGTTTCTAAATTTTTTATCTGTGCTTCGGTTTGCTCAAATAATAGTTTAGCATCTTCCTTTAATTTTTCAGCCTTTAATATTTTTTCTTGTACTTCTGAAATCTTGGTATCTAAAGAGTTTAAAATCGCCTTTTTTGCCGGCTTATAAATTAAATATACAAATATTATAAAACTGCAAGCAAGCCAAAAGCTTTCATCTAGAAAATTCATTATTATTGTATTTTTATATTTTTTAATAAATTTATATCTGCTTTAGTGCCGGTAATTTTCTCAATTATGCTAGCTGCAAGCTTTATAATAGCTTCGCTTTTATTAGCTTTAAATTTTTGAGCCGCTAGATTTATACTTTCAATATTTTGGTTTATTGAGCCTCTTAAATCTTGCTCTAAACTATTTTTTTTAATTAAAAATTCCGATTCTAAAGAGTCTATTTTTTCTTTTTTAAGCTTATCTATGTCCGTGGTTATTTTGGCTACTTCCTGATTATAATATTTGCTTAACTTTTCAGTTTCTAACGCCAGATTATCGGCACTTTCTACATTTTCCTCAATATTTATTTTTCTATTATTTATAATCTTTTCGGCTTTTGGGACTATTAGCTTAGAGACAAAAACATATAATAAGCTGAAAGTAACAACTAACCAAAAAATTTGCGAATAATAAGTACCGATATCAAATTGAGGCATATCATGTAACAATAAGCTTTAAGAAAAAATAAGTAACATTGCGATTACGAAAGAAAATAGACCCATCGCTTCAACAAGACCGGCACCGATAAGTGCCATTCTTTGTAATTGCTCTGAGGCTGAAGGGTTTCTAGCGATTGAACTAAGCAGTGAACTAAATATATTACCTACTCCTAAAGCTGCACCAAACATACCGACAGCCATAAGCCCTATACCAATAAATTTTAAAGAAACCATATCCATAAGAGAACCAACTTTAATTAATTAAAATGATGACTTTTTACCTAACGTAGCTAATAAAGAGAAATTTGAAGGAAACACGGAACAGAGGACCGCAGCGTAGTAAATCTACGTGAGGATTCGAGTACCGGATTGACGTACAAATTGCCTTTAGAAGCAAGTTATGTAAAAAGTCTAGTGTAAATTAATAGCATCATTAAGATACACGCAAGCAAGAATAGTAAAAATATAAGCTTGAAGCATTGCAACAAAAATTTCAAACCCAATCAATATAACCATAAGAGGGATCGGTAGAAATTTCAAGTAAATCATTAACGAAACCGCAAAGCCTGCAATCACCTTTAATAGAATATGTCCTGCCATCATATTTGCAGCAAGTCGCAGCGATAAACTAATCGGTCTTGCTAAATATGCAAATAGCTCGATTATTATCATTAAAGGAGCAAGCCATAATGGCGTACCATGGGGCAGAAAAAGGCTTAAAAAATGCGTGCCGTGCATCATAAAGCCAATTATAGTAACAATCAAAAATACTAAAATTGCTAAAGCGAACGTGACGACAATATGGCTAGTAACGGTAAAACCGTAAGGTATCATGCCAAGTAAATTACAAAATAATATGAAAATAAATAAGGTAAAAATTATAGGAATAAATTTATGTCCTTTTTCGCCTACATTTTGATTTAGCATGCCGGTAACTAAGTTATATATCATTTCCGCACTTATTTGCAGCCTTGACGGAATTAACCTCGAATTATAAAAAGCCACGTAAAGATAAGTGAGAGCTAAAATACTAGCTACTAACATATAAGCACTTGAATTAGTAAAACTAATGTCAAAGTCAAAAATTTTGATATCTATCAATTTTTTTATATTAAACTGCACTAAAGGGCTATGAACCATCTTATTGCTTTTTATTATTTAATTTTTTTCTTATTATATTAAATCCGGCAATCATTCCTAGTACCGTAAATAATATAAGAAATAAAGGTTTAGAATGAAAGAATTTATCCGTTAATATTCCTCCTACCACTCCTACCATGGTTCCCGAAACTAAATCTACCGCTATAGTAAAAGCACTAATCTCGGAAATAGGCTTAGAGTTAGAATTATCTGCCGGTTTTAACTCTTTAATTCTTGCTTGAATCTCTTTTAACTTATCATTATCCACATTTATAAGTTAGTTTCATTTTTTGCTTCTTCTTTCTTTTCTTCTATAGCTTTATCTATTGCCGTAGAAATGCTGGCTATACTGTAATTTTCAGTTTGTACTCCGTTTACAAAGAAAGAAGGAGTGCCGATAAATTTAGGTGTCCTTGCTACAAAATTGGTATTAGCAATTAATATTTCCGTAATGTTATCATCGCTCAAACATTTTTTATATTCTTCCGGTGTAATACCGCCAAGTTGCCCTATATCGGTTAATAATTCTCTATATTTATTGCTATATGCCCATTTATCTTGTTGTTCTAATATAATTTCGTGGAACTTTATAAAATTATTTATATCGCCTTTACAACGTGCCAAGATAGCGGCATCTAGATCTTGTTTGGTAGCAATAAATTCTCGTGTAATATATGCAACTTTATTAGTATCTATATATTTTTTCTTAAGCTCAGGAAAAATCGTCTTATGATAATAAGCACAATGAGGGCATGTAGGAGAAAAATACTCTACTAATACCACGGTTGACTCTCGATTTCCAAGCACCATATCACTATCATCAACTAGAAAAGAGACTTTAGTAGGCTTAATATCAGGTTTAGCTTGCTCTTCCTGTAAAGGTTCTTGATTAAGTGTTTGCGATTCTTGAGGCGTATTATCCGGGACTATAGATTCAGCTGAATTTTCTTCAGGGCTTTTATCTGCCGGTTCTATATTTTCTTGTACCGTTTCCTGTACGATTATCGGTTGTTTTTCCGTTTTGTCTTGTTTTTTTTCTTCCGAACAAGCATTTAAAAATAATAACGATATTATTGTCAAAAAAATATTCTTCATATATCTAATTCACCTTGTTAAAATATAATCTTACTTAATCTTGTGTATTAAGAATAAGATTTTATTAATTTTATTTCAATAAAAAATCATCTTATTTAACAATGTTAAATTATATACTTTATAATTGTAGTAAAATATGCTATGCTCTTTGAAATGTATAATTTAACTTTAGGTTTTGATGAATTAGAAGCACTAAAGCCACTATGGAGGAAATAATAATGACAAATATAGCACAATCCGAGTTTAAAACAGGGCAGAGAATTGTCTACCCTGCACATGGAGTAGGCGAAATTGTAAATATAGAAAACCATAATATAGCCGGTACCGAAGTTAAAGTATACGTAATTTCCTTCCCTCAAGATAAAATGACTCTAAAAGTTCCGGTGAATAGAGCTACAGCCGTGGGTCTTAGAGCAGTTGCGAATAAAAAAGATCTTGATGTTATATATTCAACCTTGCAAGGTAAACCAAAACAAGGCAATAGAATGTGGAGCAGAAGAGCTCAGGAATATGAAGGAAAAATTAACTCAGGAAATATTATATCGGTTGCTGAAGTATTGCGTGATTTACACAAAAACGTTGATAATGATCGTTCTTACAGTGAAAGAACCCTTTACGAATCTGCACTAAATAGACTTGCAGGTGAGCTTGCTATCCTTGAAAATATAGATTTTACCGAAGCAAGTAATAAGTTAGTAGAAGTATTACGCGAAAAATTAGTAGCCTAATATATACTCGGTGAATTTCAAAAATTGGCTACGTCGTATTTGTAAGACCTCGAATGCTCACGTACTATAGTACGCTCCGCTCCTCGGCTTACAAACTCCTTGCTCTTTTTGAAATTGACCTTCGTCTACCAATTTTCATTTATTAGCAGTATACTCGTTTAACTTGAAAAATTGGCCACTTACTCTGTCATGCCGTGGCGACGTTATTGCGTAGCTCCGATGTCATTCCCGCGTAGGCGGGAATCCAGTAAAACATATAAAAAATTTAATTTTTTATATGTCTATTTTGTTAAATATTTTTCTGGATACCGTGGATAAGCAACTCGATGACACCAAGCGGGCTTTTGATCCATGTGAACAACGCTAATCAAAAATAATACAATAAAATCTGCTATCAGATTCTCATGCTAAAAAATCAAATAATATTAAATAACGAAGAAGAAACAAAAAACTTTGCTAAGCTATTTGCTCAAAGTTTGAAGCCGAATAATATTATTTTACTTAACGGTGATCTTGGAGCCGGTAAAACTTTTTTTTGTCGTGAAATCATTAAGTATTTTTGTGGCGAAAAAACGGAAGTTAGTAGCCCGACTTTTAATATATTGCAAACCTACAAAACCCCTAATTTTACTATCTACCATTATGATCTTTATCGTCTTAAATCCCCTGAAGAAATTTACGAATTAGGCTTTGAAGAGGCGTTAAGCGGTAATTTAGCATTAATAGAATGGTCTGAAATCATTAAGCACCTACTTCCGCCTCCTTTAATCCAAGTAAATCTAGAGGTGCTAGATGACAATAAACGTTTATGTATACTCGCTGAATTTGAAAAATTGGCTACGTCGTCTTTGTAAGACCTCGAATGCTCACGCACTATAGTACGCTCCGCTCCTCGGCTTACAGACTCCTTGCTCTTTTCCAAATTGAGCTTCGTCTACCTACTTTTTATTTACATTTATCTTCTATTTTTGCTGCCAATATAAAATCACTTTCCGTGAGACCGTTAATCTTATGAGTCCATATTTCTATAGTGCACGCTCCCCAAGATATAATTAGATCGGGATGATGTGCCTCTTGCTCGGCAATTGCGGCTATTTTATTTGCAAATTCTATAGCTCCCATAAAATCAGGAAATTTATATTTCTTATAAAGATGCCCTAATTTGTTTACTATCCATTCATTTTGCAATTCAAATAGTAACTCATCGATCTTTTTTTTATCAAGCGGTGGAATACCCCCTTTGCACGGAATACATCTTTTACTATACATATAAATTAACTATTTTTAAATATCTGCTCTAATTCTGTTAAGCGTTGTTCTATTGTATCTACTTCTTGTTCAGTTAAGTGAGGATTCTCAAGTAGAAGAGTAACATCGTTCTGCAGATTTTTTAAAGTTTCTGCTAAATTAGATTTATGGATGGTTTGATTGTTTAAGGTTTTACCGTTTTGATTTGTCATATGATAGCTCCCGACTAGTTAAGCTTAAAAAGTTTTAACCACCAATGAGCATAATCTTTGGTGGCCGGGGCAGTAAGAAAACCATCAACGATAGCCATAATAACCTTTAGGTTTAAAGTTTGCACTTTAAACCTTGAACATAGCCATTATAACCCCGACCAGAATAAAGTCGAGGATTGTATCATTTTACGGTTGATACAAATACCACGTTGATTAAGAGGTTCTTACGCCCCAAAATAGCGTATGCTATTTCAATTAAAATTTATACATAACTCTTTAAAAAAGTCAATCGGTAACTTACTATTTATTTAAACTAATAGTTTATTTTGTATAAAAGATTTTTTATTTTTAATGTTAGTTGTAAAATTTATTTAGAATATTTATAGTAAACTGATCGCTACTTTATAATTAATAAAATTAATATGAAATACCATGAATAACAACGATGAACTTAGGCTCTGTGAACAAAATTTAAATTAACCTATCTTAGTTCTTTTTAACTGCAAATTATAAGATTTTTTTGAAATAAGAATAACTATTCCTGCAAAAATCTTATTAATTTTCGTGTAAAAATACCTTAAAATATAAATAACTTAAATTCTGTTCACAGAACCTAATAAATTAGTAGTTTTTAAAGATCAAAATATTAGAAGAACCTTGCATAATAACGAATGGTGGTTTTCGGTAATTGATTTATAGTGAATTAGCTTGAGGTTGGGATGATTTATAGGAAATATTTTATTTTTTTGGAGATATAGCGAATACCGCTAATGCCAACCCATTTACGGTATGAGATATGTTTCCAAAAAATTAAAATATGATGCAGAAATTGTCTCAACCTCAAGCTAATTTACTATAGTAGGGGCATTAACCGATAGTGCTGATTCCGGAGCTTATTGGCGTAAACTTAAGCAAAGATTAAATGAAGAAAAAAGTGAAGTCGTGACATTTTGTTCATAGTACCGGACAGTTTTAGTAAATAAGTTGAAAGAGAGTAAAGCTTTTATCATAAAATAGGATTTTTTTAATATAAGAATTGATGTTATTAGCAAGTTTATTTAAACAAAGTTTCAAATGATCTAAGC
>DYDX01000033.1 GCA_020404425.1 Rickettsia endosymbiont of Pyrocoelia pectoralis | reverse complement strand
TAAATTTATCTGTTATGTTTTTTTTTTGCAATCCCTATCTCTGTTTTAATTCTTATTGCCGGTAGAAGATCGTTATTATTTGCATTTTATTTAATAAAGTAATTAGGAAGAGCTATTCCATTAACACAAATCACGCCGCCCTGCTTGCCTTATAGTGAGTTCGAGGCCATTATTTCGCCCTCCCACGACCTATTGTCTTTCCGTGGCTTGACCACGTTATCCAGTACATCAATAAACAATATTACCGAAAATGGTTTTCTGGATACCGTGGTCAAGCCACGGTATGACAATAACATAATCCCCATAAACGGTGCTTTAAACAATATTACCGAAAAGTTTGCGACCGCAAGACTAGAGCTACAAAAATATTATCCTAACCTTGGGAAATTTATCGCCGTAATAATCGGCGGGAATAACAAAAAATTTAATTTTGGCGAGAATGAAGCAATTTTATTTTGCTCACTTCTAACTAAAATATATAATAATCAAAAAATACCTTTTTTTATTAGTTTTAGTAGACGCACCCCCTTATCGATAAAGTCAATTATTAAAAATAACCTACCGACTTCTACAATTATTTACGATCCGACTACTAACCTAAAATACAACCCTTATATAGGCATGCTCTCTAAGGCAAAATATATAATTTCTACAGCCGACTCGATTTCAATGTGTAGCGAAGCGGCGTCTAGCGGCAAGCCTCTTTACATATTCTGCCCACCAAACTTTAATTCCTCAAAACATAAAATCTTTGTAAAACAATTAGTTGATCAAAAAATAGCAAGAATGTTAGACGAATCCGTAACTAAGCTTGAAGAATATAATTACTTACCGCTAAATGAAACGGACAGAGTTGCAAATAATATAAAACTGCTATATAATTTTTAAAATGTTATCAAATAAACGGTTATTTTACATATGATGGATATACTTCTGCTAGTTCATATTACTATTGCGATATTGCTTATTATCGTTATCTTGATGCAGCGTAGCGGTTCAGACGGAATAAGCAGTATGGGAGGAGGCGGTAATATGTCGGTGGTCAGTGCTAAAACGGTAGGGAATTTTCTTACAAAGAGTACCATGATCCTTGGCTCGTTATTTTTAATCAATGCGATAGTACTTGCTAATCTCTCTTCCAAGAAAAAACCCGATTTAGTTTCTACGATTAATGAAGTCGAAGAAGATACGACTAATAACAGTTTACCCATAGCCAAATAGTATACTCGATGAACTTGAAAAATTGGCTACGTCGTCTTTGTAAATCCTCGGATGCTCACGTATTAAGTATACGCTCCGCTCCTCGGCTTACAGACTCCTTGCTCTTTTCCAAGTTGATCTTCGTATACTAACTTTTTATTTTACTTCGGAACATATACAAAAAATTATGCAAAAAATAGTAAAAATTAAGAATGTCGAAATAAGCAATAATTTGCCTTTCGCTTTAATTGCTGGACCTTGTCAAATTGAAGGACGGGATCATGCATTATTTATGGCAGAAAAGCTTGTTAAACTAACTTCTAAACTTAATATTCCTTTTATCTATAAATCCTCATTCGATAAAGCTAATAGAAGCTCGGTAAAAGGCATACGAGGCGTCGGGATCGATCAAGGTTTAGAAATCTTATCGGAAGTTCAAACTACTTTTAACTGCCCTATAGTTACCGATGTTCATACGGAACAACAATGCGAAGAGGTGGCTAAAATAGTTGATATATTACAAATTCCGGCATTTTTATGCAGGCAAACGGATTTATTAGAAGCTGCGGCAAAAACCGGCAAAATAGTGAAGGTAAAGAAAGGGCAATTTCTAGCACCTTGGGATATGAAAAACGTTTATACAAAATTAGAAGCTTTTGGTGCAAAGGATATATTACTAACCGAACGCGGCACATGCTTTGGCTATAACAATTTAATATCGGATATGCGTGGTCTTTCCATAATGGCAGAACTAAACGCCCCCGTAATCTTTGATGCTACCCATTCAGTTCAACAGCCAGGCGGACTTGGCGGAAGTAGCGGCGGGGAGCGTAAATATGTGGAGTTACTTGCAAAAGCAGCAACCAGCGTAGGCATTGCCGGTCTTTATATGGAAGTACACCAAGACCCGGACAATGCTCCAAGCGACGGTCCATGCATGATCCAAATCGATAATTTAGAAGCAATTTTAATTAAGCTTAAAAAACACGACCAAATTGCTAAGGAACAGTTATAAAATCTATATCAGAGTTATTGCATGACTCTGGATGTCATTCCAGCGGAGGCGGAAATCCAGTAATTAACAAGCGTAAGCATAGTTAATTTTTATAACTAAAGCAGTGTTTGTTTTACTTTTTTCCTGGATTCCCGCCTCCGCGGGAATGACATCAATATACCTAATACCTAATCCCATGATGAAAGAAATCTTTAGTATAAAAGAAAAAATCTACATTATTCTATGTATTTTTTTCACATTACTTATCGTAATAGGAAATCTAATATATCAAAAATTTGTTTATCTAAATATCTTACGGCTTCATATCTTTGAGTTATCGGCGGGAGCAATTCTCTATCCTCTAACTTTCTTAATAACTGATTTAATCACTGAATTTTACGGAAAACAAAGAGCTAATTTTTGTGTAAAACTTGCTATTATTTTTAATATAATAGTAGTTTTAATCATCAGCTTGATAGATAAACTGGATGCTACGCACTGGTCAAAAGTAGATAATCTTACTTTTCATCAAGTTTTTGGAGCGTATTATATATCTTTTTTCAGCTCAACCGTAGCATGCTATATTGCTCAGCTCATTGATATTAATATTTATCTAGCTTTACGTAAAATTACTAAAGGTAAGTATTTATGGATAAGAAATAACTTTAGTACCGGTATATCCTTATTTATTGATACTTTTATTGTAATTGGAATTCTGAGCTTATTTAATGTAATTCCTTACGAGCAGATGAGAACGCTAATTATTAATAGCTATTCTTTTAAATTATTCTTTACGATATTTAGCACTCCTATATTTTATGCCGGAGTTTGGCTAATACGTTTAATGATTAAGGATATGCATGTCATCCCGTGACTTGGTCAGCTTTGTTGCATGGCTCGGTTTCACCCTTGTCATCCCGTGATTTATTCACGGGATCCAGTTAAAAATATCAAAATTATTGATACTTTTAGTTGTATTTCTGGATACCGTGGTCAAGCCACGGTATGACATCACACCTTGGCTATATATTATAAATTTACCTTTAGTTTCAGCATACCTTGGTGTGCTTGATATTTCTTATGAATATAGTAATTATACTCAAGTAACATATCTATATTCTTTCTATTAATAAGTATATTACCACCAAGATTATAACCAACCTTTGGTGCTTTCGGTAAAGTAATTGTTTCCTCTATTACTTTATCGTTAAAAGTTGCCTTTGTGCTAAATTTTGTATTTTTGTTATATAAAGATTTTTCTACATTACCGTGCAAACTTGGCGTTAGAGTTATATTTTTTAATATACCTCTAGGTTTGAATATTATCTTACCGCCTAAAACACCGTCTAACGACTGATTTGACTTCTTTTGTATCGTCAGATTTTGTATATTGCCATATTCTTTATAATCACTATTTCTTGAATAATTATATTTCAAACCGATACTCGGAATTAAATATGTATCATTTTTTGTACGATGTTTATAGCTCAGTAAATTCTCAAAATTGAAGTTATTATTTTGATATTTACCGACAATATTGTTGGCATTTTTAGTCTTATTCTTAATATAATTATGACCAAAAGATACTATCCCTTGCAACGAGAAATTTTTTGGCAGCTCTTTCAAGCCGTAAGCACTAATTAAATGACCGTTTAAAGACGTTTTACCGATCTTCTTATTATATTTAAAATGTGACTCTATACGAGAGTAAGCTATTCCTATAATATCGGAACTATCACTAAACCCGGTATCCGCACCGATAGTTACACCTGCAGTACGCCCCTGATATTTCGGAACATTTTTCCATGCACCTTGAGAGCTAGTACCATATAAACCGCTGATCCATACTCCTCTTGTTACCGCTTTATCCTCATCACCTGCAGCTAATACGGCTATTCTATTCTTGAAAATATTATGAGGTAAATCTTTAGATTTTAAATTTATATTATGCAATAAAGCAACTATACTATTAGTATCTGATTGAACTTGTTCTTTAGTTTGTAAGCCCTCCTGCTCTCTCAATGGCTCAGAATCAATTATAGCATCGTTAGCTTGGTTAACCTCTTCAACTTCAGCTTTGATTTCACTTTTATAATCTTCATTATCATTTTGTGTATGATTTTCTTGATCTTGACACTCCTGATCCTTCTGTTGTCCACGTTGCTCTTCCTCCTGACGTTTTGCTTCCGCTTCTTCACTTTCAAACATTGAAACTACGTCCTCTAAAAGCTCTGTTTCCTTACGATCTTCCTCCTGACGCTTTGCTTCTACTTCCGCATCTTCAAACATTGAGACCATATATTCTAGCGATTCTGTTTCCTTAAGTTCTTCTGCTTCTTGACTTGCCGGTTCATCCGTTCCTGAGGCATAGCCTGAACTCGCATTACTCTCGACCCTACCTATTTTTGCTTTACCCGTTTCAGTTTCCGGTTCATTCATTTCTGAAGCATAACCTGAACTTGCAGGGCTTTTAACCTCATTGCTGCTTACGTTACTCTTATCAGACATTACTGTAGAATTTGCGTAAAAATTTGGATTCACTAATTTCCCGTCTACTGAAATTGGAAGAGGTGGAGGAGTTGGAGCTGGAGAGGATGAATACGATATTTGCCCACCATTTCTTAACATTGTATTCTCTGTTTCAAGGTCTTTTACTTTCTGCTGTAAAGTTGTTATTTGGACTTTTAGCTCTTCAGGATCCTGCTTTTTATAATTAGGTATAATTACTTTCGATACATCGATCTTATGCGGCGTTAAATCTCGTATAACTCCTTCAGTTGTTACTGATTCAAATTGATCTGTTTTTATAATTTCTGACGAGTTATTATTTTTGCTAGTAATTTTAATCCTAATTCCGTCTTTCATTCCCTCTTTTTCTCGGTCAATTATATGTGCATCAACAGCTCTTTTTTTAGCTGCTTTGATTACATCGCTTTCATATTCTGGATACGGTACAAACTTATTGCCGTTAAATGGATTTTTAACTAGATGCTCAGATGATTGACCATATTGTTTTAAAATTAACTCTTCTGATTCTTCTGCTATTAAAGTACTTGCTACATCATTAAACTTGCTCTCAAAAATATCTTTATCAAACTTACTTTCTTTAAAATCTCGTACTAAATCTTCTAGTTGTTTTGATTCATGGTTTATTTCTTTGCTTTCCAATATATCCTGTTTTAACTTTTGATATTTTTCATATATAGGCTTTGTTACATTATTTTCAATTTTGCTACTCTTTTCTTCGTACGCCAATACCATTCCTCTACCATTCTTTATATCCTTAACTTCTTGAGGGGTTAAATATTTTGTATAAAGCGTTTTTTCTTCAGAAGGGTCTGCAATATGATCATAATACTTAATAAAATCGTTATCGCCATTTATAATATTCTGAACCTCATGCCTCAAGTCTACGCTTCCTAATACCGTATCTTTAATATACTCGGTCAGAACTATTTCCTTTTCTTTCTTTTGCAGTTCTTCGAGCGTCAAATTCTCACCTTGGAATTTTTTAATACCTTGCAATTCAAAAGTTTTTCCAAATTCAAGCAATTTTGAAGTAAGATCTAGCTCTTGAACCTTATTATTTTTACAATCGAAATATCTTAATGTATAGGTGTTATCTGCACTAAAAACGCTTTTATAACCTATAGTAGGATTAATATTAACAGGAACTTGATAATTTGGATCAGGATTGATGGGAATATTCATTATGTCTTCCGGATTGTAGTACCAACCGTTTTTTTCTATTGTTTGAACTATTTGTATTTTATCTATAATACTTAATGGCTTACCGTCCTTTTGCACTTTTTGTAATAGATTATCTATTTCCTTTCCTTGGTTTGGTGCTTCTTTTAGCAATGGTTTATAGTGAAGCTCTTGAAAAAGAGAATTCAAAGACTTTATACTTGGATCTATCGGTACTAGAGGCAAAAATCTATTTGATTGCGACTCTTTCGTCACTTTGTCCACTTCTCTTTGTGCCGGAGATTTTAAGTCCTTTAAAGCAGCTGCTAAACTATCTGTTGATACAGATGGTTGTAGTCTGTTTTTTTGGTTAATACTATTTTGTACTTCCTTAATATATAAATCAATTACCGCTTTTTTATCTTTTTCAGGACGGCGTATCTCTGAGCTTATATTGGCTTTTGTTATATTGGCATCATACTTAAGATTAAGTATTGCTGCCACTTCCTGATCGCTAGGAATCTTATCTTTTCTTACAAATTCATTAAATTTTTCTTCATAAAGCGGTAATTCTGTTTTTTTAGCAAGTAATGCATATTTAGCTTTTTGGACTCTTTCATTATGTTTTGGTGATAAATTTTTAATTGCATTTACTATGCTTGCTGCCCTAGCATCCGTGCTTAAAAAGCTACCGGCTAATAAATTAATTGACATAAAAACGGTAAAGGCATATCTTTTTGTGCTAAAACTTTGTGAATGCATATAAAAATCTCTTTCAATTATTAATTGATTTTAATAATATTGGGAGGTAATATATAGTATTTGTTACTAAATGTCAACGTAAATTGCTAATTTTTATTAATTATTTTGAAGTTTTTGGTTATAATATTGTCGGTATATCTCATCTTTTAGAAACTCAACTCTAGGTAAATAAACTATTAGTACTATGAAAATTCACTTATATAATACGCTTACCCGCACTAAAGAAATTTTTGAGCCGGCAGATAAAAAAAATGTAAAAATGTATGTCTGCGGTCCAACTGTTTATGATAATCCTCATATCGGTAATAGCAGATCAGTAGTGATATATGATTTACTCTATCGTATGCTTATAAAAATATTCGGTACTGAATCCGTAAAATATGTACGTAATATTACCGATGTGGATGATAAAATTATCGATAGAGTGAAAGAACTTGGAATTACTATTAACGAGCTAACAGAAAAGGTTACAAAAGAGTTTCACTTAAATATGGAATATTTAAGTTGTAAGTCGCCTACTACCGAACCGAAAGCTACCGACCATATTAATACAATGATCGATATTATAGAGCGATTATTACAAACAGGGCATGCATATATTGTAGATGACCATGTTTATTTTGATGTTTCATCTGCTCCAAATTATACGGAATTATCTAACCGTAATTTAGAAGAAATGTTTGAAGGAGTGCGAATTGAGAATAGTACGACTAAAAAACACCCTCAGGATTTTGTCTTATGGAAACCCGCAAAACCGGACGAGTCAATAGATACAAATTTTAATAGCCCTTGGGGACTTGGACGCCCCGGTTGGCATATAGAATGTTCAGCCATGAGCTACAAATATTTAGGTGAAAATTTTGATATTCACGGTGGCGGTGCCGATTTAATCTTCCCACACCATACTAACGAAATAGCCCAAAGTAGATGTGCTTTCCCTAATTCTACTTATGCAAAATACTGGGTACATAACGGATTTTTAACCGTTAACGGTGAAAAAATGAGTAAGTCGCTCGGTAATTTTATTACCGTAAGAGATTTAATGGATAAAGCAATCCTCGGGGAAGTAGTAAGATTATTTTTGTTAAGCAGCCATTACAGACGCCCCCTTGATTATAACGAAAAAGCTATAGAAGATGCTAAGAAAACTTTATATTATTGGTATAGAGCTTTGCAAGATATTAAAATTGAAGAGCTAGGCACAATACCGGAAAAATTTTTAGAAGCATTATTTGACGATATGAATACGCCGCTTGCGATTAGAATAATAAATGATTACGCCAAGGATGTTTTTACTTCTAAAAACTTAGAGGAAAAACAATTTAATGCTGCTGCTCTTTTAGTTTGTGCCAATTTTATAGGATTATTAGAAAAAACTCCGCATGAATGGTTTAATAGCGGCATCGATGAATCTTATATAAACGATCTTATAAGCCAGCGTTTAGAAGCAAAAAAACAAAAAAATTGGCAACTTGCCGACCAAATCCGCAATAAATTACTGGAACAACAGATAATTTTAGAAGATAAACCGGACGGCACTACTCTCTGGCGAAAAGAATAAACACTTGTAAATTGCACAATATCCGTGTATGATTTATAGGCTTATAATTTTAAGCAAAAATTCACACGTAAGATTAAGAGTTAGTTCATTTTTAAGTGATCAGACATCTTACGGAGGTATATCCTAATTCAGAAGACTTCAGACAAGATGAATTTAAAGGTGAGCCTGCGGAGCGTACATTTAGTACGTGAGCACAGGCGAATCCTGCAAAATTCGCTTGTATCAAGTTTTCTGAATTAGGATATAACAAACTAACAATCAGGAGATTTATAAATGTCAAAAATAACCCCAGTTAACGTTAAAGACCTGCTAGATGCCGGTGTACATTTCGGTCATAAAGCATCACGTTGGAACCCTAAAATGGCATCTTACATTTACGGTGAGCGTGACGATGTACATATAATTGATTTAAGACAAACTGCTGCTTTAATGAATGTAGCTTTAAACGAAATATATGAAACCGTGAAGAAAGACGGTAAAGTACTATTCGTAAGTACTAAAATACAAGCTAGCGATATTATAGCGGAATATGCCGAAAAATGCGGTCAGTATTATGTAAATCATAGATGGCTTGGCGGAATGTTAACCAACTGGAAAACTATTTCTACTTCTATAGAAAAGTTAGAAAAATTAGAAAAAACATTAGAGAACGAAGAAGCTTGTATAGGTTATACTAAAAAAGAACTACTTGATATGAGCCGTAAAAAAGAGAAATTACTTTTATCGCTTGCCGGAATTAGAAATCTTCATTCTAAACCTGATTTATTAGTAATAATCGATACTAATAAAGAGCATATCGCAATTAACGAAGCACTAAAACTTGATATTCCAATAGTAGCGGTGGTAGATACTAACTCTAATCCCGATAATATAGATTTCCCTATCCCGGGCAATGACGATGCTATAAGATCTATCAGACTTTACTGTAGCCTGTTTGCCGATGCTGCATTATTAGGGCTTGAAGAATCAATGAAAGCTTCAGGGGTTGATTTAGGTAGCATGGAAGAACATGGCGATAAAACAACTTTAGCTCCAAAAAATGTTTCTAAATTAAAACAAGCTAAAAAATTCTCTAAAACTAAAAATATTGACGAAGCAACAAATACTGAGTTTGAACAAGCATTAGATGCCGAACAAAAATAAAGGAGAAAGTAATATATGAGTGAAGTAAGTATAACTGCCGCACAAGTCGGTGCTTTAAGAGAGAAAACCGGCGTAGGTATGATGGATTGCAAAAAAGCCTTAACGGAAACTAAAGGTGATTTCGAAGCAGCCGTTGATTTATTACGTACAAAAGGTTTAGCAGCAGCAGCAAAGAAAGCCGGTCGCATCGCTTCCGAAGGTCTAACTGCTGCAAAAGTAGACGGACTAACCGGAGTAGTTATTGAAGTAAATTCAGAAACCGATTTTGTCGCTAGAAACGAGCAGTTTCAAAATTTAGTAAAAAATATTGCTAATCTTGCAGTAACAAATAAAGATATAGAGCAGCTAAAAACGGCTAAAATGCCGAACGGTAAAACGGTTAATGAAGATATCGTAGAGCATGTAGCTACAATCGGTGAAAACTTAACGTTACGCCGTGTGGATGTTCTCGAAGTATCCGAAGGAGTAATAGGCTCGTACGTACATAACGAAGTTGCTCCAAAATTGGGAAAAATTTCTGTATTAGTGGGCTTACAATCAACTGCAAAAGATACAGCAAAATTAGAAGCTTTAGCTAACCAAATTGCTGTTCATATAGCAGGAAACAACCCGCAAAGTATAGATGATTCTAGCTTAGATCAGGAATTAGTAGAGCGTGAGAGAGAAATATTCTTTAAGAAATCAAAAGAAGAAGGCAAGCCTGATAACATAATAGAAAAAATGGTAGAAGGAAGAATACGTAAGTTTTTTGCTGAAGTTGTGTTACTACAACAAGGTTTCTTATTTGAGCCTAAGCTTACCGTTGCTGAAGTAATTAAAAACACAGCAAAAGAGCTAGGTGCAGAAATTCAAATCACCAAATTTATTAGATACGAACTTGGTGAAGGCATAGAACACGAAGAAAAAAACTTTGCTGATGAAGTCGCTGCGATTACACAGGGTTAATGAGGAAGAATTGTTGCGTGGATCGGTTTTTCCGATGTCATCCTGTGATTTATTCTATAGTACCGGACAGTTTTAGTTTTATGTCATTCCTGCGAAAGCAGGAATCCAGTTAATTAAAGCTTTTTTTAAAAGCTTTAATTCAAAAAAATGATCTAATAAAAAAATCTTTAAAATTAAGATTTTTTTAGCCTGGATCCCCGCTTTTGCGGGGATGACATCGAGTTTTTTTAAAAAATTGTCCAGTACTATAGATTTATTCACGGGATCCAGTTAAAAATATCAATAATATTGATATTTTTAGTTATATTTCTGGATACCGTGGACAAGCCACGGTATGACATCGGGCGGGTTTTTCGAGCTATGCAACAAAGCCCTTAGCTCCCTGCAATGACGATCTCATAACCAATACTTAACTTCTCTCTATTCTCCTAAAAGTTCTACGGAAAATTCCCGATCTACGTGATCGATTTTTATCTCTCCATGATTTTTGTGTATTACTTCATTCAAATATCTATAATATCCAGAACTTATCGGTAAAGAATATATCTTACCTTTATAAACACTTAAGGCTGGATACCATTGGTTTTGGAAAATTATAGGAGTATTAGGCAATGATATCTCTTTTAATGTTCCATCTCTATCGTAATGTATCTTTAAAAAAGTAGGATCATCTTTAGACATATTGTCCCCATTCGGTTCTTTTAAAATCAATGAGAGATCAAAAGTTCCGCCTGTATCTTGCGTATTATCAGGTACGATAACACTTCTAAAGTTCTCAATATGATATACAAGCTTATTATTCAAACGCACTTTCAAGGAAGTATTAATTGTTTCTTCCCACACAATGCCGCATTTATAACCATTTTCAAGTTTAAATTCTTTTGTAGTAATATTACGCTTAGTAGGCTCAGAAAATATAAACTTTTCCTTACCATCCCTAGTCATATCACTTCCTCGATCAACAACTTCTACTTTACCAGTCGTTAATTTATAAGCTGTTGAAAGAGTGGTAGCACTAGTTTTTGCACCATCCAATAATTTTTTACTAAATACTTTAACTTTTTCTCTTTTAGAGGTAATAGGTCTAGGGGAGGTTTGATCAGAAGAATCTAAGGGTTCGGTTGTAGTCGATTGAGTAGTTGTAGTAGCACTACGAGGCGAAGGGCTTCGTGCTATATAGGTTGTTTTAGTTTCAGGATCGGTACCTAGGACCTCTATTTTCCCCGTTTTTATCTTATAGGCATTTCCGATAATCTTACTTCCCGTTGTTGTAACCGTTACCGCACCTTCTACTGCTTTGTAACATACATAACCACCAATTATTACAATAGCTACTAAAAATTCGCCATCCCCATCTGATGAATTACCGTGTTTTTCTCTCTCTCTTACTTTTCTATCATGTTCATTCCATTTATTTATGTAATCTCTTACTACTTGATCTTGGTCTTTTTCTGGCATTGCAATCTCCTTTATAATTAAACAGAGCCATTTAATCATATCGCAACTAAAAGTCAAATATTATTTTATGAAATTCTATTTACTAAAAAATTTGGTGATTATACTTAGATACTCATCTAGTATTTTTTGGTTCGCTTCGACGAATTTTAAGGAATTTTTTTGGTAGGTTTTTAACTCCTCAGAGTTATTAGGATCAAGCAGATACTCAAATTTACTTAGCAGTTCACTACCGTTTTTAATCTGGATAGCCGCTTTATTCTGTAGTATGCCTTTAGCAATATCGGTATTTTTACTCATATCAGGACCAAACAAAATACAATTAGAAAAATGTGCTGCTTCTAAAATATTATGCCCGCCTTGTTTAAAAGAACCACCGATAAAAGAAATTGTAGCTACGGAAAAAAACAAGCCCATTTCACCAAATCTATCGACTATATAAAGATCATCGGTTAAAACAGGCAAATCATTTTGCGATTTAGCGGTAGCAGCTAAATTATGCGATTTACAATTATCGAGAATAGATTTAACCCGTTCAGGATGCCTTGGAATTAAGATGACATAACAATTCGTAAATCGGTTTTTTAAGTTTTTGATGATGGGAAAAATAATTTCTTCATCTTCAGGGTGGGTACTAGCAAATACAATAATTCGTTTATTTTTCAAATGCGAATTTAGTTTTGATAATTCTTTTTTGTCAGCCGGAAGCTTTTCGTTAGCAAACTTAATATTACCTAAATTAATTGCATTAGAGACTCCAAGACTATTAAACTTTTGCAAATCACGCTCACTTTGCACGATAATTTTACTAAAATTCTTAAGCATAAGCTGAAAGAAGCCTTTTCTTTTCTGCCATATTGCAAAGGATTTATCGGAAATGCGAGCATTAACCAGTAATAATTTACAATATTTTGTACCCTCGTTAATAGTACAAGGCCATAGTTCCGACTCTATAAATATGCCTAAATTCGGCTTCCATTTTTCTAAAAAGATTTTTGTAAAAACAATATTATCAATAGGTAAAAATTGATGAACAGCCGTTTTCGGTAACTTAGCACTTAATATCTTGGCAGAGCTATTTGTCCAAGAAGTTACCAAAAAACGGATTTCAGGATAAAGTTTACTTATATTATGAATCAGAGTTAAAGCTGCCATAGATTCACCGACGCTTGCCGCATGAATCCATAGTAAGAACGAGTCATTTTGTCTTTTTTTACCGATAGCAAAACGTTCTAAAACACGTTTTAAATCTTCTTTACCTATTAATAAACGAACAAAAATAATAATAATATAAACAGGTAATAACAGGAGGCTCAGGCAATTATATAGCAACATCATTTCATTAAGTTTTCGGTTAAGTTAATTAGTTGTTGCTCTAAGATAAGATGATTATGCGTTTTATCGCTTGTTAATTCTAGAGGCGAACCTACTATAATTTTAATATTACCGAAAGGTAGCGGTATTATTAATTTGTCCCAGCTTTTTAGCCTTACGCATCTGGAAGTACCGCTTACTATCGGAATTAGCTTTTTATTATATTTATAAGCAATCTCGGTAATACCGCTATTTACCTTATATACCGGACCTTTAGGACCGTCGGGCGTAACTATTACGTTCGCACCTTGCGATAATTTGCTTATAATTTCCCGCAAAGCACCAAGCGGATTTTTTTTGGTCGAACCGACTATAACTTTACAACCGAATCTATTTACTAAATCATTTAATATTTTGCCGTCTAGATGGGGGGAGATTAAAGCATAAACATTTTTATGTCCCTTAAACATAGCAGGACTTAAAGCAAGCATATTATGCCAAAATGCAAAAATTACTCCCTGCTCATTTAAAAATTTTTCTTTATTGCCATTATCGTAGAATATAAATTTTTTTCTTGAAGTAAAATAAACAAACCGCAAATAGCAATGTAATAAAACGGTAATTATACTAATTACGTAATTATTATGTTTCAAAAATTTTTTAAAAGCTTTCCGCATGTTTTTTTGTTGGCTTGGCTTTTCTCGATGTCATTCCTGCGAAAGCAGGAATCCAGAAAAAATAACCTTAATATTAGTACAAAAATTATATATTTAACAAAATAAACCTATAAAAACAAGTTTTTATAGGTTTTACTGGATTCCTGCTTTCGCAGGAATGACACCGATTGCCTTTTCAATCCTAATGCAAGCCTCTTCCAACTCCTCCATCGAAGTAGCGTACGAAATCCTAAAATATCTTTCTAAACCGAAAGCAATACCCGGCACTACCGCAACTTTTGCTTCTTCAAGTAAATACTCGGCAAAATCATTACTATTAGAGATAATTTTTCCTGATTTAGTTTTAACTCCAAAAATCTTATCGCATTTAACAAATAAGTAAAACGCACCCTCCGGCTTATAGCACTCAAAATACTTTACTTTTTGTAAAATCGATAAAGCAAGATCTCGCTTTTTTTCAAAGTTTAGAGCATTCTGCTTAATATAACCTTGCGGACCGTTTAACGCTTCGATAGCTGCTACTTGGCTTATTGAACAAGGATTCGACGTACTTTGCGACTGAATCATGGTCATCGCTTTAATTAAGGCTTTAGAGCCTGCCCCGTATCCTATACGCCACCCCGTCATAGAATAGGCTTTAGATACGCCGTTAACGATAAATATACGCTCTTTTAAATCGGGTGCTATTTCTGCTAATGTATAAAATTTAAAACCGTCAAAAGTGATATGTTCGTAAATATCATCCGACATAATATTTACATGCGGATGTTTTCTTAATATTTCGGCAATATTTTGTAATTCTTCAAGAGTATAACTTGCACCTGTAGGGTTGCTAGGGGAATTAATAATAAGCCATTTTGTTTTAGGAGTAATTAAACGCTCTAAAATTTCACCGCTTAATTTGAAATTATTCTCTATACCGCAATTTGCAAAAACCGGTACACCTCCGCTAAGCAAAACCATATCGGGATATGAAACCCAATAAGGTGCAGGAATAATAACTTCATCTCTTTCGTCTAAAGACGCCATAAACAAATTATATATGACTTGCTTACCGCCGGTACTAACTATTATTTCGTCAAGATCATAATCTATATTATTCTCTCGTTTAAACTTAGCCTGCACTGCTTGTTTTAAAGCCGGCATCCCTTCAACATTGGTATATTTGGTAAAACCGTCTTTTATAGCTTTAATTGCTGCTTCCTTGATATTATCCGGCGTGTCAAAATCAGGCTCACCGGCACCGAGGGCAATAATATCAATACCGGCTTTTTTAAGCTCGAGGGTTTTTCTAACGACTGCCAAAGTCGGCGAGGGTTTTATAGAATTTAAACGGGTAGCAATAATCGACATAGTTTTAAGTCCGTATTTATTATGCGTTGTTAAAGATCTTGATGTCATTCTTGCGTAGATCATTTCCACCACTGTCATCCCGTGATTTATTCACGGGATCCAGGAAAACATATAAAAATTTATTTTTATATGTTTATTTTATTGTATATTTTTTCTGGACCCCGTGGTCAAGCCACGGGTGACAATATTAGCTTGTTTGATCTACACAACCAAGCTTATTTATACAAGCAATAATATAGTAATTTTTATAACAATAAAATTATTTTATTTAAAAATTTCTCAATATATGCTTTATTATATTAAATAATATTTAATTTTAAAATAGTTATGCTCGGTAAAATAAAAGAACAAATAAAATATTACTATCTCACCATAATAAACATACCAAATTTAATTAAAAACAAAATTCTAGGATTTAAAAATTATTTGAATGATTGTAAATATAAATTTAATCATTTAAGTGAAACTAATTATGAACTCGGACTTGATCATTTATATCGAGGGAATTTAGGCGATGCTTTACTTAGGTTTAAATTAGTCGATAAATTCTTTAGCCCGAATAATTCTAAAGTATATTACCAGCTCGGCTGGACTTATTTTTTGAAAAATAATTACCCGAAAGCTATAGAATATTTAGAAAAATCACATGAAAAATATAAAGCGATTTTTATAAATTTTTTGAAAAATTATAAAGAGGCTACTGAAATACCTACAGAAATTTGGGGGAAATATCGAGATTTAACGGCAAAATATTATCCTAATATCTTTAATAACGACAAAAATATTCATCTTCCTTATAGATTCGTCAATGAAAGCTTAAAGCAAATTACCGATTTACCGGATAATTATTCCATTTTAGAGCTAGGAAGTAATATAGGGATGGTAGGTTCTGAAGTCCAAAAACGCTTTCCAGAAAGCTTTACTTTAACCGGTGTTGAGATTTCGGAATTAATGACTGAGTTGCAAGAAACATATCAACCTAATATTAAAGTTTACGATCAGATATATAATATTTCTATAAATGATTTTCTAAAACAGAATACCAATAAATTTGATATTATTTTAAGTTTTTGTAGTTTAACTTTTACTAAAGACCTATCGGAATATTTTAATTCTATATATTCATTGCTTAATAAAAATGGCTATTTTTCCCTCTGTTTACCAATCACTTCCAATACTCAATTTTCAGTAAAACGCAAAGAGTTTATTTTCAATTTAACCGAAGTAAATAATATTTTACAAAATAATAATTTTACTATATTAGTTTCAGAAGAAATAATACTAGCGGAAAATAATAAATATAGTATTATCGTTTGTAAGAAAACAACATAATCTCATGAGAATATTAATTACAATTTTTATCATCCTATTTTCATTATTTGCAAAAGCAGATCTTGAATATGTCGATGACGATATCTACAACTATAACGGCGGAAACGATAAAAACGGCTGCAGGGAAGTTTACGATCCTTACGAGAAACTTAATCGCAAGATATTTGCTTTTAACTCAACCTTGGACTATGTATTTTTGCGTCCGCTAGCTATAGCCTATAAGAACGTCACAAACGACTACACAAAAGCACGCGTTAATAGCTTCGTCGGTAATTTTGATATGCCCCTTACTGCCGTAAATTACGGTTTGCAGCTGAATTACGACAAAACCATGAAAAGCGTTTGGCGGTTTATTATTAACTCAACGCTTGGCATAGGCGGTTTATTTGATGTAGCGGGTAAAGTAGGTCTGCCGTCCGATCGTCAAACTTTCGGTAATACGCTTGCACATTATGGGGTAGCTCCTGGACCCTATTTAGTATTACCACTTATCGGTAGTACGAATGCAAGAGATATGACCGATCCGATATTTACTAATTATGCTCTTAATCCTTTAATGTATTATACTCATGCAGATTTTGAATTAGGGCTTTTAGCTGCTAATAAAATAAACGATAGATATAATGTATTATCATTTAGCGATTACGTTATGAAGAACTCTACCGATCCTTATATTGCTATCAGATCGGCACTACACCAAGCTCGTGAAGCAACGGTTCAATATCCTGAAAACTTTAAATGTCCTAAACCACCTATAAAATAAAATTAATTAAAAGAGGATTTTATGCAAAAAATTATTACTGGTTTATTTTTATTGATTATGACTTTTTCTGCTCATTCAGAAAATAACGTTCCTGCTGGTTTAAACGATTATGTTACTAATTTAGTAGATGAAGCAACTTCTATACTAAGTAATAATAAATTATCGGAAACCGTAAAAATTGCCAAAGCACGTGAGTTAATGTACGACAATATGGACTTTAACTGGATGGCTAAATATACATTAGGACGAAATGGTGTACAAACTTTATCCGGAATGCAAATTCAAGAATATACAAAAGTTTACTCTAAATATGTTATTAAAGCTTATACTAATTTGATCAAAGATTATAAAGGTGAAAAACCACAAATAACAGGAGTAAGAAGCTTAAGCTCAAACGACTTTATGGTATCTATGAATATCGTTAACAACAAAGGTCAAGATCCTATTAAAGTAGAGTATCTAGTGCATAAAACAAAAGAAAACGGAAAAGATGCTTTTAAAATTGCCGATGTTATTACGGAAGGCATAAGTTTTGTAGGGTCTCAACAAGATGAAATCACTAATACTTTGAAAAATCAAGGTCTTGATGCTGTAATACAAAGCCTAGAAAGCCGTTCTTAAGGTTGTTTTATGTCATTCCTAAAATCGTCACAAGGCTTAGGCGTGCCGATGTCATTCCTGCGAAAGCAGGAATCCAGCATAAAGCGAGATAACATCGAGCTTTTAACTTTAAAAACTTACTATAATATGCACTATTTAATTACTGGATTCCCGCTTTCGCGGGAATGACATTATAAAAGTTTTCCGAACCATACAGCAACGTCCTAAACCCTGATGAAAATCCTAGCAGGCAGTAGCAACAAACTACTCGCATTAAATTTAGCTATAGCACTAAATGCCCCATATATCGAAGCTGCAATTACCTATTTTAACGACTCGGAAATAAAAGTAGAGATTCAAGAATCTCTTCATAATAAAGATGTAATTATAGTGCAATCTACTTCAAAGCCTGTTAATGACCGCTTAATGGAACTATTTTTACTGATAGATTCGGCAAAAAAAGCAGGAGCAGCTCGAGTAATTTTAGTAATACCTTATTTCGGTTATGCAAGACAGGATAAAACCTCAAATCAAGCTGCAATCCCTGCTCAAATAATAGCAGGTTTTTTGGAAAAACTAGAAATAAACCATATAATTACTATTGACTTACATTCTCAAGAAATAGAAAAATTTTTTAATGTTCCCGTTTCTAACCTTGATCCTATAAGTTTATATATTCCGCTTTTACAAACTTATAAAAATTCCGTTATAGTTGCACCTGATAAAGGAAGTATAAACAGAGTCACAAAAATCAGTAATTTACTGGATATAGAACTAGCGTATTTAAGCAAAGAAAGAGAAGCAAATAACTGTAATATAGTAAAAATAAACGGTAATGTGAGCGGAAAAAATTGTATATTGATCGATGATATTATCGATAGCGGCGAAACTCTTTATAAAGCTGCCGCTTTTTTGAAGCAACACGGAGCTTTATCGGTTCAAGCTTTTATTACTCATGCAGTATTATCTAAAGCCTATAAAGAGAATGAAGATATAGATAATATTTTTATTACCGATACTATAGTAGTAGGTGACTTATCTGCAAAATTTCATATAATACCAATATTACCGATTATTATGAAAGAGTTAAAAAATATATTATGAGTTTATGTACTCTCGAAATAAATCTATCTACTATAAAAGATAATTATCGTTTACTAAAAGATATTTGTAAAACTAGACCTCTTCGAAAAATCGCTTATAGGGATAAATTTGAAGGAGACACTTCACTGCAAACCGCAGCGTACACAAACGTACGTGAGGATTCGAGTACCGGATCGACGTACAAATTACCCCTAGAAGTAGAATTTCTGAAGAGGTCTACTGCCATGGCAGGTGCTGCCGTTAAAGCTGACGGCTACGGACTCGGGGCTATAGAGGTTGCTAAAGCGTTAATAGAAGAAGATTGCCGATATTTTTTTGTAGCTTCAAGCGATGAAGGAATTAGTTTACGTAACGCAATAGGCAGTAACATAGACATTTTAGTCTTAAACGGTGTTTTTGAACATGATGCTTTAGAGTTGATGGAATATAATTTAACGCCTGTTCTAAATAATTTAAAGCAAATAGAAATTTGGCAAAAATTTAGTGGTCTAGAAGAAAAAACATTACCTTGTTATTTGCATTTTAATACCGGTATTAACCGCCTTGGTTTGAACCATAACGAAATAGAGCAGTTAATTAATAACCCTGATTTATTAAAAGGTTTAAATGTAGAATATATTATAAGCCACTTATCTGCTTCCGAGGATGCAGAGAACTCTTATAACTTGGAGCAGTTAACTAAATTTAAAGCTTATTTAAACTATTTCCCAAAAATCAAAGCAAGTCTTGCTAATTCCAGCGGTATATTCTTGGGAGCAGATTACCATTTCGATTTAGTAAGACCGGGAGCGGCCTTGTACGGGCTTAATCCTTTAACGCAGAATCCTATAACCTTAACTGCACCGATAATCCATATACAAAATTTGACAGAAGACAATCATATCGGTTATAATATGACTTTTAAAACCAAGCGTGATAGCGTAATTGCAACTCTGCCGCTTGGTTATGCCGACGGGTTCAGCCGTAATTTTAGCAATCAAGGGCAAGTATTTATTAACGGTCGTAGCGTCCCGATTATAGGCAGGGTATCGATGGATTTAGTCAATATCGATGTTACCGATCTACCATCTTCCGATATTTTTCTAGGACAAAAAGTAGAAATTATTGGAAATCACTGCACCCCTGATAAAATAGCAGGTATTATAAATACTATAGGATATGAGATATTGACTAGTCTTGGTAAAAGGTACAAGAGAATTTATACTAAGTAAGCGTCATGAAAGCGTTGTTGCGTGGATCGGTTTCACTCTGTCATCCCGCGACTTGATCGCGGGATCCAGCTAAAAATACTAAAATTATTAGTATTTTTAATTATTTTTTGGACCCCGTGGTCAAGCCACGGGGTGACACCAAACGGGCTTTTCGATCCACGCAACAACGCCGTCACGGGATGACACCGAATCCGTTTTTTGATCCACGCAGACAATGCAATGACGATGTAAATGATATACTAAACAAAAAATATAAACAAAATGTTATTAAATATCGCTAATTCTTTGGGTAAGCGTACCATAAAATTTGCAGAAAATATTGGTCGTTTTTCTTTATTCAGCGTAGCTGCCGTTAGTAGTATCGTGAGACCGCCTTTATATTTCAGCTTAATTATTAAGCAAATATTATTTATCGGTTTTTATTCTCTACCGGTCGTTGCCATGACGACTTTTTTCTCGGGAGCAGTACTAGCACTACAAAGCTATACCGGTTTTTCTAGATTTTCTGCAGAAAGTTCGATTGCAACGGTAGTCGTGCTATCGCTAACGAGAGAGTTAGGTCCTGTACTTGCCGGGTTGATGGTAGCAGGAAGAGTGGGAGCATCGATTGCAGCGGAAATAGGTACTATGAAAGTAACTGAGCAGGTAGATGCTTTATATACCTTATCAACCGATCCTATAAAATATTTAGTTTTTCCAAGAGTAATAGCCGCAATTATTACAATGCCGTGCCTTGTATTAATAGGCGATATAATCGGCGTTATGGGCGGCTATTTAGTAGGAGTGTATAAGCTTAATTTTAATAGCACCGCTTATTTAACCAATACTTTTCAATATTTAGAAACAATTGACGTAGTATCGGGTCTTGTAAAAGCAGGCGTTTTTGGATTTATTATCTCTATAATAAGTTGCTATAGCGGATATTACTCAGGTAAAGGAGCTAAAGGCGTCGGAAGAGCAACTACCGCAGCAGTAGTAAATTCTTCTATTCTAATCTTGCTTAGCAATTACCTAATAACCGAATTATTTTTTAAAGTGTAAGTATACTAAGGTAGAATTTCAAAAATTGGCTACGTCGTTTTTAAGACCTCGAATGCTCACGTACTATAGTACGCTCCGCTCCTCAGCTTACAAACCGATTACTCTTTTTGAAATTCTACCTTAGTATACCAACTATTCATTTATAAGGAGTATATGTCTCAAGAAGAAAGAAAAATTAAAATTCGGTCGTTATATAAATCTTTCGGTAACCACAAAGTATTAGACGGGATAGATTTAGACGTAAAAAAAGGTAGCTCTTTAGTTATTCTTGGTGGCTCCGGAACAGGAAAATCCGTTTTAATCAAAAATATTGTAGGATTAATTAAGCCCGATAAAGGTAAAATTTTTATTGATGATGTAGAAATTCAAAACGTCTCAAGTAAAAAAAGATTTGAGATTATGGAAGGTATAGGATTTTTATTTCAAGGAGGAGCACTTTTTGACTCTTTAAATATACGCGACAATATTACTTTTGATACTAAAAATTTAACTAAACAACAAAAGAATGAGCTTGCTAAAGAAAAGCTAGATGCAGTAGGATTATCTTCTAGGATACTTGAACTTTACCCTTCCGAATTATCGGGAGGGATGCAAAAAAGAGTAGCACTTGCAAGGGCAATCTGTAGCACTCCGTCTATTCTATTTCTTGACGAACCGACTACCGGTCTTGACCCTATAATGGCTAATGTCATTAATGAATTAATTGTCAAAATACAAGAAGAGCTAGGAGCAACTACAATTACTATCACTCATGATATGATTAGTGCCGAGAAAATAGCTAAAGAAGTCGCAATGATTTATCAAGGAAAAATTAAGTGGTACGGTAGTAAAGAAGATATGAAGAGCAGCAACAACCCTTATTTAAAACAATTTATAAACGGCTTAACCACCGGTCCTATAGAAGTGTAAAATGTTAAAAAGCTTATTTTTTGCAGCAATATTATTAATCATAAATTTTAATGTTTATGCCGTAACAGGTCAAGCTTACACTGCTTCAGATATAGGAAAAATAGCCGCTATACTTGGTATAGTTATTTTGATTTTCAGCCCTGCAAAGATTCGTGTAATAATTATCGGGACTATTATAGGCTTAATCTTCTCATATTACACTTATACATTCATAGCCCCTATTTTCATTTCTTCCCTAAACGGTCCTTAATATGTCCTTTTCTGCGTAAGGTTTCGTACCGGACAGTTTTTGTTTTATGTCATTCCCGCGTAGGCGGGAATCCAGAAAAAAAGAATAAATACAGCAAATTTTTAAAACTAAAGCTCGATTTATCTCGCTTTATGCTGGATTCCCGCTTTTGCGGGAATGACATTTTTCCGATCCATGCAACAACACTGTAATTTCCTTACAACAACGATCACAAAAACTTCATCACTTCTTCGGCAATGATTAGTTCTTCGTTAGTAGGTAGGGCTAAGACTTTAACTTTGCTATCATTGGTACTAATTATATACTCGTTTTTTTGATTTTTTGCATCATCTATTTTAATACCGAGCCATGAAAGCTTATCGAGAATCATCTCGCGTATTATAGCAGAGTTCTCGCCAACACCAGCAGTAAATATTAAACAATCAAGCCCCTCAAGTGCGGCAGTTAATTTACCTATTTCAAGCAAAATACGGTGGACGAATAAATCTACGGCAAATTTAGAGTCAGGTTTATTACTCGCAAGTAAAGTACGCATATCGGAACTCTCACCTGATACTCCTAGTAATCCTGACTTTTTGTACAGCAATTCGGTTACTTCTTTTGTCGTCATCTTTTCGTGATCCAAGAGGTATAATACAACCCCGGGATCAAGGTTGCCTGTTCTAGTTCCCATCATAACACCGTCAAGCACGCTAAAGCCCATAGAACTTGCTACACTGATACCGTTCTTAATTGCACATAAGCTACTACCGCTTCCTAAATGAGCTATGATAGTGTTGATCGGTAAATCTTCCTTGGTCACTTCTTTAAAATGACTACTGACATATTTATAAGATAAACCGTGAAACCCATAACGAATAATACCTTTATCATAGTATTTTTTTGGCAAACCGAAAGCTTTTGCGATCGGCGGATTAGTAAAGTGAAACGATGTATCGAAACACGCTATATGAGAGACTTTTTTGTACTTTTGAAGAAATAAATCCAATACTTGTAAATTATAAGGCTGATGCAACGGGCTTAAAGGAATCAAGGCTTTGAGATCCTCACTTATTTTTTCGTTAACCAGAACCGGCTTATTAAAATTTTTCCCGCCATGCACGACTCTATGTCCAGTGGCAATTAAATTTAAATCATTTTTAGTTTTCCACCATTCTTCAAATAAATCGATCATTACTTTAATAGCATCACCGTTAATCTCAGTCGTAGATTCAAGATTTTTATTTATATGAAATATTACGTTATTGTCTTTTTTCTCTAAAAAAATATTATAAATTTTATCCCCTATGCTCTTACTTTGAATTTCAAAAACAGAAATTTTCAAACTAGAAGAACCGGCATTAGCTATTACAACGACATCTGTCATTATTTTTTACCTTTTCGTTATACAGCATATTTTATAAAGATTGAGACAAGATGAATTTAAAGGTGAGCCAGCTAGGCGTATATAAAATACGTGAGCACGTGAGCACAGGCGAATCCTACAAAATTCGCTTGTATCAAGCTTTAGAATTATGCTGTATGTGTAATTTGGCTTTAGAATGATTATAAATAAACGAAGCAAGTACGCATGAAATAACACGCATATCCATTGGATCGGCTCGGCTAGTTAGGATGATCGGAACTTTAGCACCGAGTACGATACCTGCCATAACGGCTTGACCAAGATATTTCAATTGTTTTGCAAGCATATTACCCGACTCTAAATCAGGTACTACTAATATATCGGCATTTCCTGAAACATGAGAGCTTATACCTTTTGCCTCCGCTGCAAATAAAGATATAGCATTATCAAACGCAAGGGGACCGTCAACTATAGCATTGGTAATTTGTCCACGATCTGCCATTTTTGATAAAGCTGCTGCATCAAGCGTTGTAGGAATCGCAGAAGTAACAGTCTCAACGGCAGATAATACCGCAACTCTAACCTGCTCATCCTCTTTAATCATATGCATTAAATCGATAGCATTTTGTAATATATCACGCTTGTCTTCCAAAGTAGGACGGATATTAATAGCTGCATCGGTGATAATAAAAGGTTTCGGGAAAGTCGCAACAGCCATTAAGAAAGCATGACTTATTCGGCGTTCGGTACGAAGCCCGTTCTCTTTATGCACCACTGCCGACATCAGCTCATCGGTATGTAGTGATCCTTTCATGATAGCCGCAACTTCTCTTTTCTTCGCAAGCTCTACCGCTTTTTTTGCTGCATCGTGGCTATGCTCAACATTAATAACTTGGTATTCCTCGAGATCTACGTTATTAACTTTTGCTACCGATTCAATTTTATGCTGCGGTCCGATTAAAATCGGCTTTATTACGCCAAATTGTGCCGCCCTAACCGCCCCCAGTAATGATTCTTTATCGATAGGATGAACCACCGCCGTTTTAACCGGCTTAAAACCGTCGGCTCTAATTAAGAGGTTGATAAAGTGCTTTGCCGCTTCATCAAAGTCGGGATCGTTAATTTCTTTCGGAGGGGTATAAGAAGTGCCTAATTTTTTGGCTAGAATTGCATCTAAAAAAGTCTCGTTTATTATATGTTGTTTCTTCATAAACACCTTAATAATTAGTAACTATTTTAATTAAATAATATATACGCTAATTAATAAAGGGAAAATTGGCAGAGGTTTTAAATAGGCTGGATGTAAGTGCTATTACGGTCACAGTTTATTTTGATATATTGCCACATCGAAATTATGTTTCTTCTCGCAATGACAACAAGTAATTACATAGAGAGCAACACAACAATTATTTATTAAATAATTCCCAATCTCGTTCTTGCGGCGGGCTATCTTTTCTTCCTTCAGGAAAAAAATCCTCAGTAGGGTTTAAGCTCAGTTCTCTAAAGACTTCTTTCCAACTTTTTTGTGATTTTAAACTTTTATCTAAATTAAGGTCTTTAGAATCATTTTTAATTTTAGTTTGATCATTCATAAATATTTTTATTTTATTTGTTCTATGTCATTCCTGCGAAAGCAGGAATCCAGTAAATTAAAGCTTTTAAAAAATCTTTGAAATCAAGATTTTTTTAGCTTGGATCCCTGCTTTCGCAGGGATGACATCGTACTCTTTTTAAAAATTGTCCGGTACTATGGATTTTTGAAATTCTACCTGAGTATACTCCTAATAAATGAAGAGTTGGTATACGAAGCTCAATTTGGAAAAGAGCAAGGAGTTTGTAAGCCGAGGAGCGGAGCGTACTATAGTACGTGAGCATCCGAGGTCTTATAAAGTCGACGTAGCCAATTTTGAGGGATTCAGCGAGTATACACTACTTCATCCCTTTCAAATGCTCTTCTATTCTTCTCAGCTTTCTACCTTCCTCCATTTTTACCGGTTTGACGTATTTTTCCATCTTGGCAATTTCTCTATATTTATTTATACGATCAATCTCTTTATTCACTTCTTCGGTAATTACTTCTTTTCTATCTTCTATTTTTTGTAGCACTGTAGAGCTATATTCATAATTTTTAACATCGTTATTAAAATTATCAATCTCTTTAGTAATCTTAGTTTCTACATCTGCCCCTTGTTCAGTATCTTTAACTTTTTGTGCTATTAATGTCGGCATTTCTTCGAGCTTGATATCGTCTCTTTTAAAGTGATCCTTAAGGTCTTTATAAGTTTGTTCTATATTCTCCTGTGCCTTTTCATGCATAATATCGTAATGCTCTTGTCTACGACCGTATCTATCATCATTGATAAGTTCTTCATGTTTGCTATGAGCATTATCTATCATATTACGCATTTGTGCATCGGTAGCTTTTTCCTGCATAAATCTATCACCCAATATTACCGGCTCTGATTCATTTCTAACATCTGCTAATTTATCATATACTTCATGGACAAGTTTTCTTTTTGATAGTTCTTGATAATACTCAACATCGCTTTGTCTTCCTGAGCGTTCTAACCTTGCTAAATATTCCGGTGACAACACGTCTGACTGAGTACCTAAAGTCTCCTTATTAATTTGCATTTGAAGCTCAGAGAATTCACGCTCTTTTTCTTTATCTTTTAAAGTTTCGTTATAAGTTCTAAGTCTTGGGTCATCATAGGTAAAATCATGCCACTCGGCACTGGTTAAGTTACCCTCGTAAGCATCACGTAAATCTTTTCCCACTATTGCCGTAAGTGCTCCTCTTTTCAGTCCGGTATAACCAGCATATATTTTTTCGCCTCTACCTACACGTTTTTTTTCTTTTAAATCACGTTTCGTTTTCACGCGATTTTCCATTTCCTGCCAGCTTCTGACTACTCCTATATTTTTACCGAATAGTCCGACTCCTCTTCCCGACATATCTTGATGAGCACTCGCATAAGCTTGTTTGTAATCCCTAGTAAAGCTTGCATCGCTTGCAAGTTCACGTAAATTTGTTCCTTTTAATACCCCGTCAAGTTCGGCTTTCTGCTCTTTACTTAAAGCCGCATAATCTTTTACGCCGTATTTACTTACGGCAATTTTATTACGAAGCTGCACAAAATTCATACCGGATAAGTCTTTTGCTTTTATATTATGATCTTTCGGTAAGAATGAATCCTTACTTAGTAATGCAGAAATACCGCTTTCATAATCTCCAATCGCATTCCTCTTCACGTCTTTATGATCTATACCGTATTTTCTCTTAACTTCATCTTGTACTGCTTTATTAGCCGAAGAACCCAAAGCTTTATCTTGTAATCTTCCCATCATCATGCTTTCATATTTTTTAGCAAAGAACATACTGGTTTCTTCCCGCATCGCATTTATAGGCTTAGCTGCGGTTTTAGCGGCATAATTAAACGGTCTATGAACTTGCTTCATGACAGAGTTGTAAGACCGATTATTAACATCTTGTATACCGGTTAAATTACCTGAAGTGTCTGAAATAAGTTTCGCAGTTGATATAGCCGTATCATTAAATTTGCTAAGTAGATAAATTGAGACGAAAATTAATAACAACCCATCAAGATGAACAAACTTACCGTTTATAAAGGCACTAATTCTTTTTGCGTCTTTAACCAAATCTAAAAACGGTAATTCTATATAGCGTTCTTCTATACATTCATACGCTTTACAATGTTTTCCGCTAGTAGTGCCGTCATCTTTGATATAATCCTCAGGAACTAATATTTCAGCTTTATGGAAATTATTTATTCCGCCTTTCATCGGTACGGGAAACCACCAATAAAATATCGAATCGCCAAGGCTAGGATCTAAATCCTCTAAAAAACTACCGAATATT